>DATNGX010000373.1:0-5816 GCA_035605755.1 Candidatus Krumholzibacteriia bacterium | reverse complement strand
AGTGCATCCTCCCGGTGATGGACATGACGTACGGCCGCGACGTGTTCGACATGGACGTGGCGCCGGATGGAAAACATCTCACGGCGTCGATTCTGGAGGTCAACGGCGATGTGAAGCTCGTCGAGTTCGATACCATCGATCTTCTCAAGGGGGGCGGCTCCTATCGCGGACTGTACGAGTTCGACAAGACGGCGCCCGCCAACTTCGTTTACTCGAAGGACGGATCGCATCTCTACGGGACCTCGTACCAGACCGGCGTGTCGAATGTGTTTCGTTGGGACTTCGAGCGCGAAGCGATGGAATGCGTCACCAACACCGACGTGGGCTTTTTCCGGCCCATTCCGATGGGGGACTCGCTGGTGGTGTTTTCGTACGCGGGTGACGGCTTTCATCCCGCCGTCATTCGCGACGCGACGCTCACCGATGTGAATGCCATTCAGTATCTCGGCAATGAAGTGGTGCTGCGTCATCCCGGGCTCCGGGAGTGGAAGCTGCCCTCGCCGCGCGACGTGAATCTCGATTCGCTCACGACCTATCGTGGTGTCTATCACAACTTCCGAAGCATCACGTCCGCGTCCATCTATCCGGTGGCCGAGTACTACAAGTCCTACACCACGCTGGGTGTGCGCTGGAATTTCATGGATCCGTTGGGCGTGCACGGCGGCGATATCGTGGCGGGTGTGTCGCCGGAGGCACCCGACAGGGAAATGTGGCACGCCCGGATGGTGTTCCGGCATTTCCCATGGACGCTCAAGGCGGCGTACAATCGCTCGGATTTCTACGACTTCTTCGGCCCCACCAAAGTGAGTCGCAAGGGCCACGGTGCGGTGCTGGAGCGGTCCGACTTCATCATTGCGGACCGCCCGCGCTATCTCGAGTACACAATCAGCGCCGCGTGGTACGGCGGGCTCGAGCGGCTCCCGTACAACCAGAATGTGCTGGCGACATTCGACGAGTACGGCGCCGCGACAGCCAGCCTGGATTACAAACGCGTGCAGCGCACCATCGGCGCGGTTGATGACGAGAAGGGACTGTTGTGGTCGCTCGGTGTCGAAGGGAACCTGGTGAATCGCGACTTCTACGGGAAGGGAACCGCGCAGGTGGACGTCGGAGCCCTCACGCCCATCGATCATTCGTCGCTGTGGCTGCGCACCGCGGGCGGCTACTCGCGTGGAAACCGCGACGACAGTTTTGCCAGCTTCTACTTCGGCGGCTTCGGAAACAACTATGTCGATCATCAGGAAGTGAAACGCTACCGTGACCTGGAACGTTTCCCCGGGACCGAAATCGACGAGATATCGGGCACCAACTTCGCGCGCGCGATGCTGGAGTGGACGCTGCCGCCGGTGCGGTTCCGGCGCGTGGGGATCCCGAAGCTCTACTGCACGTATGCGCGTCCGGCGCTCTTCGCCACCGGACTCGTGACCAATATGGACGCCGCGGCGTTCCGGCGCGAAGCCATCAACTGGGGCGGACAGGTGGATTTCCGTCTCGTCATTTTCTCCGCGCTGGAATCAACCCTCTCGATCGGCGGCGCGGCGGCCAAAGAAGAAGGCCGCGACATCGAATCCGAGTTCATGATTTCGCTCAAGATCATGTAACACGATGGACCTTCTCATCCGCATTCTTGTCAGCCTGCTTCCGGTCGTGATCTTTCTCTTCGTGCTGAATTATCTCGACAGTTTCCAGCTCGTGCGTCCGCGTGAGCTGGTGGCGGCGCTGATCATCGGCATTGCAGTCGCCGTCGTAAGTCTTGCCATCAACGACGCCGTCATGCACGTCGCCGACTGGAAACGTGCCACCGTCACCCGCTACATCGCGCCACCGGTCGAAGAAACGCTGAAGGCGGCGTGGGTGGCCTGGCTGATCGCGCGACGGCGCATCGGGTTCATGGTGGATGCCGCCATTGTGGGGTTTGCGGTGGGAGCGGGCTTTGCGCTTGTCGAAAACACGTACTACATGCGCGTTCTCGAGTCGCACAATATCGTGGTGTGGATCGTGCGCGGGTTGGGCACAGCGGTGATGCACGGCGGCATGACCGCGATCTACGGCATCATCACACGAACGCTCGTGGACAGTCGTGAGGGCAGATGGACGGCATACCTTCCGGCCCTCGCGCTTGTCGTTCTGGTGCACTCGCTCTTCAACCACTTCCTGCTTTCTCCGGTGCTCTCAACCATTCTGCTTCACATCATGCTGCCGGCGATTCTCATCGTCGCATTCCGGCAGAGCGAGCGTGCGACCCGTCACTGGTTGGGACACCAGATGGATGTGGATGCGGAGCTGCTCGAAATCATAAACTCGGGCACGATGGGCGACAGTCGTATCGGCCGTTACGTCAACGAGCTGGGCCGCCAGTTCGAGTCCGCCATGGTCGTCGACATTCTCTGTTACCTCCGCATCCGCACCGAGCTCGCCATCAGCGCCAAGGGCATTCTCATGATGAAAGAGGCCGGCTTCAAACCGGTTGTACCCGGGGAAACCGCAGACAAATTCGCCGAGCTCAAGCATCTGGAGAAGAGCATCGGCGTCACCGGACGCCTCGCCATCAAACCGCTCCTGTACCAGAGCACGCACGACCTGTGGCAACTCCACCAACTCGAGGCATGAAACACGTTTCCGGCATGTTCGCGTTCCTGTGTTTCGTCGTTGCCACCGCCGGCGCCGCGAAGCTCGACTACCCATCCGCACAACGGGGGTCCGTCGTCGATGACTACCACGGTGCCAAAGTTGCCGATCCATATCGCTGGCTCGAAACCCCCGACAGCCCCGAAGCGCGGACCTGGCTCGACGCGGAGCGCACTCTGACCTCGTCGTATCTGGCTGCGCTTGCCAGGCGCGACGATCTGCGCGCACGCCTCACACAGCTCTCCGGCGCGCGCCAGACCGGTGTGCCCTGGCGCGAAGGCGGCCGCATTCTCATGGTTGAGAACAATGGCAGCGAGGCGCAGTCGGTTCTGTACTCGATCGATCGTGATGGGAAGAGCCCGCAGGTCGTCTTCGATCCCAACCGCCTCTCTCCGGACGGCTCGATTGCGATGGGCGATTTCGTGATGGCGCCCGACGGAAAATCTCTCGCGTACAACCGCTCGGAGGGTGGTGCCGATTTCTCGACCATCCGGGTTCGCGATCTCGCGACCGGCAGCGATCTCGAAGATGACATCGTCGGCCTCAATCCCTGCTGGACGCGGGACTCGCGCGGGTTTTTCTACGCGCAGTCGTTCAAGCTCGAGGGTGCGAAGGAAAACGACGCGCGCAGCGGAGTGCGCGCGTACTACCACGAAATCGGCCAGCCGCAGACCTCCGACCACATGCTCAAAGAATGGGCCGACCGCGCCTACTGGGTCTATTTCATGACGAGCGAGGATGGGCGCTATGCTCTGATGGCCGCGGAAAAGGGCCTTGTGACCGAGCTTCTCGTGATCGATCTCGGCGACCCCGCCCATCCCGACGTGTCCGCACTGCCGTTCCAGGTGTTGCGCGGCCGCGACGGTTTTCACACTCCCATCGACTGGGTGCAGGACAAACTCTACCTGCGCACGCGGCTCGATGCACCCCACGCGCGGGTGGTGGTGGTCGATCTGCGCGCCGATCGAGGGGCGGCACCGCGCGAGATCGTGCCCGAGTCGCGCGATGTCATCACGGATGCCGTCATCACAGGCAACCGGATCGTCGTCAACTATCTCTCCGACGTGCACAGCCGGGTTGGTTTGTTCACGCTGGATGGAAAACCGGCGGGAGAGATTCCGCTCCCCGGCATCGGAACCGTGGGATGGCCGTTGAGCTGCCGGCCGTCGACACCGGAACTGTTTTTCTCCTTCGAGTCGTTTCTGACTCCGTCTTCCATCTACACGTGCGATGTGAACACCCTGAAAGTGAGCGCGTTTCGCACCACCACCGCGCCGTTCGATTTCTCGCGCTACGAGACGAAACAGGTGTTCTACACCTCGGGAGACGGAACGCGTGTGCCGATGTTCATCACCGCCGCGAAGAACCTCGCGCTCGATGCCAGCCACCCCGTGTTTCTCACGGCGTACGGCGGCTACGGCGCGACCATGGAGCCGCACTATTCGGCAGATATTCCGCTATGGCTGGAGACGGGCGGGATCTACGTGCTCGCCAACATCCGCGGCGGCGGGGAATACGGAGAAGAATGGCACCGTGACGGCATGCTGGAAAAGAAACAAAACAGCTTCGACGATTTCATTGCGGCGGCGGAGTATCTGACGAGCCAGCGCTACACGTCACGCGGCAAGATCGCCATCTACGGCCACTCCAACGGCGGGCTCCTGATGGGCGCCGCGCTTACGCAGCGGCCCGACCTCTTCGGCGCCGTCGTGGCCAACGCCGGCCACTACGACATGCTGCGCTACCACCGCTTCACCGCCGGCGCGGCCTGGGTCACCGAGTACGGCTCCGCCGATGACCCGAAGCAGTTCACCTGCCTGCGCGCGTATTCACCGCTTCAGAATGTCAAAGCGAAGACGTGCTATCCGCCCACACTGCTGCTCGCGGCCGACCATGACGACCGCGTTGTACCCACGCACGCGTACAAGTTCGCGGCCGCGTTGCAGGCCGCGCAGTCGTGCGACGCGCCCGTGCTCCTGCGCGTGGCGCAGAACGCGAGCCACAGCTACACCTCGCGCCCGGAAATGCTCGCGGAGCACGCCGACATGTGGGCGTTCATTCTGGCCAGCCTCGCCGTCACGCGCTAGTTGGTCAGCACAAACTCGATGTCCGCCGGTGGGAGCCCGACATCGATCGGGTTGATGGTGATCTGCGTGTGATCGCTGCCGCGAAACACGCGAATCCCGGGCAACGCCAGGGAACGGTCGGAAACGAAAATGCGTCCGTCGCGCGAACGCTCCGCATCCCGCAGGGCAAAGCTGCCGGGCGCATAGATGGTGTCGATCGTGGCGGGCGTGGCGAGATCGAATCCCACCAGCAGGGTGTTGGAATTGGAATCGGTCACGATGGCGGCGCCGCGATTGGCATCCAGCGCGACCACGTCGGTCACATCTCCACCCAGTGTATTCTCGCTGATTACAATGCCGCTCTTGGCCAGCGTGACCGGATTGATGAGCTCGAGCCCGCCGTCGCGGGCGCCGAAGAATCCGGCTTCCGGCACCCACACCTGTCCGGAGAACGAGTTGTACACAAGCTCACCGAAGGGGTTGGTGCCCGTGAGTTTGATGGCCTGTCTGCCGGCCGTGGTGGGCTCCGCATCGATGAATTGTTCCGTAAGCGCATCGAACACGGCGACGTAGCTGATGCCGGTGGGATCGAGGTTGCCGTCCACCCGCTGAATCGCAACGAATACGCGGTTGCTCACCTTGACCATGTGTGCCATCTCGGGAACCAGGTCGGCATCCGCCAGCCACGAAAAATCGATCTGACCCGTGCGCTGTCCGCTGTTGGGATTGACGATCCACATCTGATCTTCGTTGTAGCGCGTCACGTACGCACGGCTCGAATTCTGAAACACGATGTCTGCGGGGTCGGAGCCGTTGCCCGTGCTGAACTGCCGGCGCGTACGAAATCCATCCAACGGGTCCATCACTTGAATGTTGTCCGCACCCTGGCGGTTGAGTACGTAGATGTAACCGCCGAACGAGCGCACGAATGCATCACTGTGCAGGGTGGCCACGTCCTTGAAGGCGGTGAGCACCGAATCGTCGGCGGTGACGATCGACGACGATCCGGTTTGAAAGTCCGTGGTGGTGGCGAAGGCAAAGTAGCCGTGTACCGACGGCACGCCCGGTGAAGACGAATCATCCTCGCACGCCGCCAGGGCCAGCGCGGCCGCCAGGGCCGGC
>DATNGX010000372.1:0-3403 GCA_035605755.1 Candidatus Krumholzibacteriia bacterium | reverse complement strand
CAGATGGAGCCCGATGCGATTGCCGACCTGTTTCGTGAACTCGATCATAGGTCTTCCGAGCGCGTCAGTGGAGTAACCGGGCGATGATCCAGGCCACCGGAAACCATGCCAGCGCAAGCCTCCATGGCGGAATGCCCCGCCGCGCCGCGAGCCACGCCAACGCGGCCACGCCCACCGTGGTGGCCAGCGCAGAGGTTCCGCGCTGGAACGCACCGGTGACAATCACTCCCGCGAGCAACCCGCCCGCGCATGCCGCGCCCGTACGGACCAAAACGAGCGCGCGCTGGACCCGGGGACTCGAGAAGGCCTCGATGAGTCCCCATCCGCGCGCGTATCCGAACGACAGGCCACGGTAACGAACCGTGATCAGGGCGGCATTATAAAGGACAAAGACCGCCACTAACCCCGGAAAAAATCTGTATATAGCAAACAGGGTGGCCAAAGTCAACGCGATGGGGCGCAGCCCCCCGCCGAAGAACACGTCGCCGGCAGCCGCCAGCGCGCTGGCACACGCCTGCTTGAAGCGCGACACCGAGGCCGGTCCTCCCCGCCCACCCTCCTCTTCGATCCGCAGCACCCCGCCGATCACCATCGGGGCCATGTTGGGGTTGGTGTTGAAATGATCGTTGTGACGCGCAAGGAGCGCGGCCGGGTCGCCGGTCACGCGCCCGGCTCCGGATCCCACCGCTCCCAGAAACCCGAGGCTCTGCATGCCGCGACGATGCATCGCCGCCTGCAGGAACAGCGTGCGCGCGAAAATACGGTTCAAGTCACCGCGCGTGAGCTTGCCGGTTACAGGAGCCATGACAGCACCACCGCGAGTAGAAAGCCCAGCGCCGCCACGCGCCTCAGTGCGCGCGTCGCGAAGGCGTGCGCAATGGTCGCGACCGCGATCGCGGGCAGCGCCGACATCCACAGACTCAGCATGCCTGCTTCCGCGCCCGCACGATCGATGATGAGATCGACCAGACGAATCGAGATGAACAGCCCCGCCGCCGCCAGCACGGCGGTGAGCACGGCGATGTAGAGCGCCGATCCCAGCGAGTAGAGCGTCACATTGCGCGTGGCCACGTTGAAATCTGCCGGCAGGCGGAACCGTTCCAGCCAGCGCTCGCGACCGATTCCCACGCGCGCGTCGCACCACTGCGCCGCTTCGCCCACGAGCAGCGCGCAGAAAACCGCGGCCGCGACCACGAGCGGCTCGCGCGGATCGCCCGTCTTGTGGAGTGAAAGGCACACCGCACCCGCGCCCACCACACCGCCCACCAGCGCATGAGGACGCCTTGATCCGCGCGCCGCGCCGATGGAAAGCCACACGCATTGCAGCGCCACGCCGCAACGCAACGCCGCCCCCACGTGCCCGAAGACAAGTCCCACGATCAGGCAAGAAAAGACCGGTTCGGCGGCGAGGCTGGTCCAGCCCGCGCGATCATCCAGAGCAAGCACCGCAGCGATGATCGCGATCACGAGGAGGTCGTGCATTTACACCACGAGGGAATTGATGATCTTGGCCGGATTGGAGGGAACGTCCTGCGCGGAGAGCGTCACCCCGCGTTTGACAAGCTCGCGCAGTGCGTTGCGCTCTTCGTGCACCAGGAACACGAACGGGAGCAGCTCCACCGATCCTTCACGATAGTGAAGACCGCCCACATTGACTTCCTTGAGCTCGACGCCGCCGCCGATCAACGCGAGCGTGTCCTGCGCCGACTCGAGCAGCACGATCAGTTGCTCGGTCTGATAGAGGTCCGCGCTGATTTGACGCGCCGCTTCCGCCACGGTCGCGAACGAAACGTTGACCTCGGGCGGTACGCACGAGGAGTAGAACTTGCGCTCCCAGTCGCTGCCCGCCACGCGATCGTTGGCCACCACGATGCGGTCCGGCTTCACGGACGGAACCCATCCCAGGATGACCTGTCCGTGAATCAGTCGATCGTCAATCCGGGCGAGTTTGACGGCCATGGCGGGGCTAGAGCTGGTCGGTGTCGACGGACTGGATGCTGTCGCGGCCGCGCGCCGCGAGCTCCGCCGGCAGCCGCGCGAAGGGGACTTCGTTGCGCTTGTTGAGAAACGCGAGGAGCATGGGCAGGTTCACGCCCGACACCACGTGCACATTACGGTGGTTGCGTTCGACGGCGAGTGTGGCGTGGCCGCAGCTTCCGTAGAGAAAATCAACCAGCAGGATGAAGGCGTCGTCGGAGCCGCCGTGGTCCATGATGTGCTCGATCTCTTCGGCGAGCATCTGCGGCGTCTTGTCTTCGTTGGAGAGCGAATAAACGCCACTGAAGTCGCCCAGAATCTTGTGGGCGGTGGCCACGAATTCGGCCCCCAACCTGCCGTGGGTGACGACGATGGCCGATATCATTTTCGTGTCCGCAAAGGTTCTCGTCATTCGCGGTCGTAGCGCAAATAATGCCTCGTTTGCCGGTCGCTCTTCATGATGTCGATGAGCAGCGTGTTGAATTTTTCGGCCGCGTTGATGCCGTACACCTTCAACATGTGGTTCATCGCGATTACTTCCGAGATTACCGTGATGTTCTTCCCGGGGAAAAGCGGAATCACGACCTGTGGCAGCTTCACGTCGAGAACGCTCGTCATGCGGTCGTCGAGGCCGGCCCGGTTCCAGTCCTTCTTGGGGTCCCACTCGTTCAAGAGCACTTCGACTTCGATGCGCTTCTGGACGCGCACGGAGCGGATGCCGAAGAGGTCCTGCACGTTGATGATGCCGATGCCGCGGATCTCCATGAAATGCCGCAGGTGCTGGTTGCCGCGGCCGATCAGCACGTCCTCGGCGATGCGCGTCACGTGCACGGTATCGTCGGCGACCAGGCGATGGCCGCGCTCGACCAGATCGAGCGCAATCTCGCTCTTGCCGATCCCGCTGTGGCCGGTGAACAGGAGCCCCACGCCGTAAACGTCCACCAGCGTGCCGTGGATCTCGCACGTCTCGGCGAAACTGTCGTCGAGATAGCGCGTGAGCTCGTGGATGAAGGGCGTGGTAAGCATCGAGGTGCGCAGGAGCGGCACGCGGTGGCGGGTCGCGCCGCGCAGGAGCTCGGCCGGGATGTCGAGCGAGCGCGTCACGATGATGCACACCAGCGGCACGGAGAACAGGCGCTCCACCGCTTCGTGGCGCACGTCCTCGGTGCGGGTATTGAGATAGAGGATCTCGGTCTCGCCGAGGATCTGGATGCGCTCGTTCAGGTAGTTCTGCATGAAACCGGCCAGGGCGAGCCCCGGCCGGTGGATGTCTGTCACGGTGATGGGGATGGTGCCCTCTTCGACGCCGTTGACAAGCTCGAGCGAGAACATCTCCCGCGTTTCAGCGAGGAACTGGCTGACCGATAGCGATTTCTTGCGTGTGGTGCTCACAGGGTCCGGGCCGTCACTCCCCTTCCGCCGCTTC
>DATNGX010000371.1:0-5803 GCA_035605755.1 Candidatus Krumholzibacteriia bacterium | reverse complement strand
CCCACGCTTTCTCGTCGCAGCGCCTGGAGCCGGTGGCGGCGGTCGCAGAAGTGAACGTGACACCGCGGGCCGTCGAGAAGTAGTTTAATCCCCGAATGCTGTTTTTCTTCAGAACCCTGATCCAGTGGCGGAAGTTCATTCTCCTGAGTGGCCTCGCGAGCGCGGTGCTGCTGGGGGCGATCTCGTTCATTCTGCCCTCGTGGTACAAGACGAACACAATCATCTTCCCGCCCGAGCAGACAAGCACGATGCCGTACGCAGCGCTCATGCAGCAGCTCTCGGCGCCGCTGCTCGGCACGATTGCGGGAAGCGCGGGCGGCGTCGCTCCGGGCACCATCTATATCGAAATGATGAAGAGCCGCACGGTGTGCGAACAGATCATCGAGGAATTCGGCCTGATGAAGCGCTACAACGCGCGCAACATCGAAGAAGCCATGGACACGTTGCACTCGCACCTGGGCTTTACGCTGCAGGACAACGGTCTGCTCTTCATGACGGTTGAAGACCGCGACCCGCAACGCGCCGCCGACATGGCCAACCGCATGGTCGCACTGCTCGATCAGACCACGCGCAAGCTCAAGGAAACCAGCGCGGCGCGCACGGCGGAGTTCGTCCATCGCCAGCTCCTGGAGCGCGAGGTGATGCTGGCGCAGGCGGAAGACAGCCTCAAACACTTCCAGCAGGCGCACAACACGGTCAACATGGAAGAGCAGCTCAAGTCGGCCATGGATATTGTGACCACGCTCTCATCGCGCGCCATCGCCCTCGAGACCGAAATGCAGATCATGACGCACTACACCTCGCCCAATTCCGAGGAGTACCAGCGCAAGCAGACCGAATACAACGAGGTGCTCGTGCAGTTGAGAAAGCTCAAGGCCGACACCAAGGGGAGCAACAACCACGACACCGTGCGCTCGTTCATTCCCACGCTGCAGGACGTGCCCGAACAGGCGCTGCAGTACCTGCGCTTGCGGCGCGAAGTCGAGATCCAGAACACGGTGTTCACCATGCTCAACAGCGAGTACGAGAAGGCGCGCATTGAAGAGGCGCGCGACACGCCCGTGGTGCAGGTGCTCGACCCGGCCGAAAAACCGAACCTGCGCTACCGGCCGCAGCGCAAGGTATTCGCCATCGTGGGCGGGCTCCTGGGGCTGGGCTGGAGCACCGTGGTGGCCCTGTTCCGCACGGCATGGAGCTACAACCTCAGTCAAACCGCCGTGGTTCGTGAGCTCGCCACGCCCGTCGCGCGTGATTTCTCACGCCTGCGCCGCCGGCGCAATCAGCCGTGATCCCCGAGCTGAGGGAGCCGTCGCGACGCGAGCGCTGGGCGCTCGCCGTGATCGCGGTGGCGCCCCTCCTGATCTATTTTCTCGTTCGCATCTTCGGTTTCATGTCCTACCTCAAGCTGGCCGGTATGGCAGCGGTGGGTATCAGCGGCTGCATGCTGCTGATGGTGCGACCACGCTGGTCGTTGTGGTTCGTGATCTTCTACGTTTACGCCGGCCTCAATTATTATTTCCCGTTCAACGCGTCATTCCTCGTCACGCTGATTGCGCTGGCCGCGGTGGCGCTCGAGCTCTTGACCGGCGGGGAATACCGTCTCAAGGATCCCGTCTTCTACCTGGCGAACGGAGTGTTCCTCCTGCTTGCGATCGGCTCCATGGTCTGGGCGCCGTCCCCCAAGCACTCGCTCGCCGATCTGGTCAAATACGCGAAGATGCTTGTGCTCGTGTTCCTCATCGTGCAACTGGTGCGCACGCCGCGCGACCTGCGCTCTTTGATGTACGTCGTCTTTGCGAGCGGTTTCGCCATCGTTGTGTTCGGTGTCATGAACCTTCTGCTCGGCATCCAGTCGGTGGGGGACAACTTCATCGGTCATGCGGGCGAGTACACGCTGCGTTTCACGAGCACGCACGAAAATCCCAATCGCTCGGCGGCCTACATGTGCTCCGCGCTGCCGATGGGAATCTTTGCGGTCAAGTACGCGCGGCGCGCGCTCAAGCCGTGGTGGATCCTGAGCATCGTGATTCTGGTGGTGGCGATCTACGCTACCTTCTCGCGCAGCGTCGCGTTCCCTCTGGCCATGATCACGGGCGCGGTGATGGTGCGCGAAGTGCGCAGCCGGCGTTCGTTCCTGGTGACGCTGGTGATGGTGGCGATCGCCGTCGCCCTCGTGCCCAAAGAGTGGTGGAACCGCGTCTTCGGCCTGGGCGCCGCGTTCCAGACCACCACCCTGGACTGGTCCGTATACGTCCGTTTGTTGGCGCTGCATACCGCCTGGGCATTGTTTCTGGCCCACCCGCTGACCGGGGTCGGCATTGGCAACTTCGAGGTGGCCTCGGCCTACAACCTCTTCTACCGGATCGTCGCCCACAACTCCTATCTGGACATCCTCGTGGGGATGGGCGTCTTCGGCCTCCTGTGCCTGTTGCTCATCCAGTATTCGGGCTTCCGCCACATCGTGGCCGGCGCGCGCAACCGCTGGGAAGGGCAGCCGGAATGGCTGCGGACGGCATGCTTCTACTGCGCGCTTTCCGGATTATCGATCTGGATGAGCGCGTTTTTCGGGACCATCCCGTTCGCCCATCCCTTCTGGATCCCGATCGCCACCGGGCTCGTCATCGCCAATCTCCTGCGCGAGCAGGAGAAGGCAACATCTTCCGCCCGCTGACCGCTCGCCGGAGCGGAACTCCCCGCGTTGTTTCTGCGTACAATCCAGCGAACCTTCGGGAACGCACGGTATCCCCGCCGCGGTTCTTGAAAAAAGGCAAAGCCAAGGAGATTCGGGAATGAACGCACAAATGGGAAACGGTAAGCACGCGACGTTGTGGGTCTGGACCGCCGTCGCGGTGATCGCGATCGCGGGCGCTTCGGGCGTCGCCGTCGCGAAGGAAAAGAAAGCAACGAGCAAGGACAAGGCCGGCGCGGAGACGCCGGGCACCGAGACCGGAAACGGCTACATCGGCGTCTACCTGCAGGAGCTCACCGCGCAGGTGAAAAAGGGCCTCGACCTCAAGGTGGAAAACGGCGTGCTGGTGAGCGGTGTCGAAGAAGACTCGCCCGCCGACAACGCCGGCATCGAGGACGGCGACGTCATCGTGCGCTTCAATGGCAAGTCGGTATCGTCAGCGGATGAGTTGCGCAGCGCCGTGCGTGCGATGTCACCGGGCAAGGCGGCCAAGGTCGACGTCGTCCACGACGGCGACTCGAAAACGCTCACGCTCACGGTGAGCGAGCGTCCCGAAGAGCACGCCATGATGCACTGGCACAGCGACGGCGACGACACGCCCATGATGTTCGCGCGCGACTTCAACATGTTCGGCGGCCCGCGTCTCGGCATCCAGGCCAAGGAGCTCGACGACGAAGGTCTCGCTTCGTACTTCGGCGCCAAGAAGGGCGATGGTCTCCTGGTTCTGTCCGTCGACGACGAATCCGTCGCGGGCAAGGCCGGAGTCAAAGCGGGCGACATCATCAGCAAGGTCGGCGATGACAAGATCGAAGACACGCAGGATGTGCGTCACGCGCTCAAGGACTACGACAAGGGCGACAAGTTCGATATCACCGTGATTCGTCATGGCAAGTCGCAGTCGCTCAAGGCCACGATGGACGAGGACCACGAGTTCGCGTTCGACACGGTGGCGCCGGAGTCGTTCCACTGGCGCGGCATGATGCCGCCGCGCGCGCCGCGCGCACCCATGGCGCCGCGCGTGTACGTCAGCCCCGGCAATCGCGACGAGCTGCGCCGTGAGCTGGATGATTTGAAGCAGCAGATTCAGGAGCTGAAGGAACAACTCGAGGACAAGAACGACGGTTAGCGGTCAAGTCCTCGGGAATACGCGAAACCCACACCTCCAACGCTCCCCATCGGGCGCCTCGCCACCCCCACGGTTGAGGCGCCCGGTTCTTTTATAGCAGAGGCATGCGTACGCCGAGATTCTAACGGAGGCTTGCGTACAGTTTGAGGAGCACGTCGCGCGCCGCTTCCGGGGAATGGCGTTCGCGCATCAGGCGCGGCGCCTCGCGCGCGGCCGATTCACGCAGTGAGGAAGAGGTGAGTGCGCGCACGATCGCTTCCGACAGCGCCTCCGGTGTAATGTCGCGCGCGATCACGCCGGTGACGCCATCGGTCACGATACGCAGGAGATCACCGGTGGCCACCGTCACCACCGGCACGCCGCGCGCCAGCGCTTCCAGCGCCACGTTGGAAGTTCCTTCCGACGCCGATGTGACGACCAGGCAGGCAAATCTGTCCATCAACGACGTGGCATCGTCGACGGCGCCGGTGAACTCAACCGCGCCCGCAATGTCTGCACGCCGTGCACGATTCTCGAGTTTTTGGCGCTCGGGGCCGTCACCCACCAACACCACGCGCGCATCCGGCACCGCGCGTCGCACCAACGGCAACGCATCCAGAACGGCGTCGAAGCGTTTCCAATCGACCAGCCTTCCCACCACGCCGATCACCGGCTTCAGGGCGTGCGGATCGCGACTCACGGCGGGCACATCGACGATGTTCGGCACCAGGTGGATGCGTCCGGCCGGCACGCCGATGCCATCGAGTAGAAACTTGCGGCCGGCTTCGGAGTTGGCCGTCACCGCGGCGGCGTTCTTGAGAGCGCGGGTCAGCACGGCCGCGCGCAGCCCCGCCGGCACGTGCAGCTTCTCGTTGCGCATCGAGAGCACGACCGGCATTCGACACATGCGCGCGGCGAGATATGTGTAAACGCCCGACGCGTCCAGCATGGCGTGCGCGATCCTGGTCTGCCGCATGCGCAGCCGGCCGGTGAGAGCGTGGAGGCGCAACGCGTCGAGACTGCCGCGCCGTTGGACCACGTCCACATGGACGCCGAGCGCGCGGATCAATGGCGCGTACGGTTCCACGAGGTTGGAAAGAACGATGACGGAGTAGTCGCTCGCGCTGTTCAGAGAGCGAAGCGTCAAATAGAGCTGACGCTGCGTTCCCCCATGGCCGAGATCGTCGATGACGTATGTGACGCGCCGTTTTTCGCTCATGGCGCCATTCTATGCGAGGCTGCTTCCACCTGCCACAAAACAGTTGGGGTGCGATTGGGTGCGTGCTAGAGTCGCCAGCCGGAGCGCAGAAAACATGGACGTTGTCTGGTTTGCGGAAATCAAATGGGACTACCTGCGCACGCGCAAGCAGCAACTGATTCGCCGTCGTCCTGCCCATCTCCCGGTTCTGTTTCTCGAGCCGTACGTGCGCGGCCGCGAGAACCATTATCAAATTCGTGACATGGACGGCACCCGCGTGGTGACGGTCCCGTTCATCAAGAACATTCCCTCCGGGCCTGCGCGCGCTGCTCTCGACATCCCGCTCGCGCGCCACATCGTGGATGCGTCGGCGCGCACGCGCGTGCGCGCCCATCTGCGTCATGCCGGCATCGACCCTGCCCGCAGCGTCTTCATCATCTCCAATGTGTTTGCCATCAATGTCGCACTGGGGTTCGCCCCCACCCGTCTGGTGTACGACTGCAACGACGCGCACGCCGATTTCCCGGGGCTCCCGCGCTGGACGCGCAGTCTCCAGGAGAAGACGCTGCGCTGCGCGGACCGCGTCATCGTGAGCGGGAAGCGGCTGCGCGAGGACGCGGCACGCGTGCGCGGCAACGACCACGACATCCACGTGGTGGGAAACGGTGTCGACCACGCTGCCTTTCGGCGCGCGCTGGATCTGCGCGAGAAGAGCCCGCGCGCGCGGCCGCGCATCGGTTATCTCGGCGCCATTGCGCCGTGGTTCGACTTCGAGCTGGTGAGCGCGGCGGCAGCGGCACGCCCGCAGTGG
>DATNGX010000370.1:0-15965 GCA_035605755.1 Candidatus Krumholzibacteriia bacterium | reverse complement strand
CAAGCGGGAATCTGCTCATCTATCCGGCGTGGGGACTGAGCGCCAACAATACGCCCTCTCTTCTGTCGCGCGATCTTACCGGCCTCGTCGACTAGGAACAAACAGTGGCTGACGTCATCCGGCTCAAGGACATCACCGTCTTCGGGTTCTATGGCGTCTCGCCCGCCGAGCGCGAGGTCGGTCAGAAGATCCAGATCGACCTCGACATCCACTGCGATCTCTCCGCCGCGTGTCGCAGCGATTCGCTGCCGGACACCATCAACTACGAGTCGGTGTACGGCAAGGTGATGGAAGTGGTGGGAAGCGACAAACGCTACCGCCTGCTCGAATCGCTCGGCGATGAGATCCTTGCTTCCATTGTGGAAGCGTTTCCGGTTTCGCGCGTCGAGATCCGCCTGCGCAAACTCAACCTTCCATTTCCAAACAATCTTTCCCACGTCGAAGTGTTCCTCGCGCGCGACGCGCCGCTGCTCTAGAGCGGTATGCGCACCGCCCCACCGGTGATTGCATACCTCGGGCTGGGATCGAACCTGGGACGCCGCGAAGCGGCAGTGCTGGGCGCTTTGCGCGCGCTCGAAAGCGCGGGTGCCGCGCGCGTCAACGTGGTGAGCTCGCTCTACGAATCCGAGCCCGACGGCATTCCCGGCGCGCCACGCTTCGTCAACGCGGTCGCGGAAGTTGAACCTTTACTTCCCGCGGCCGGCTTGTTAGAACGAATGAAATCGATTGAGGCGGACATGGGACGAAGCGGTGGTCACCAGGAGTCGCGCGAGATCGATCTCGATCTCATCACCTACGGCGCCGAAACCGGCGCCTCCGATGCGCTCGTCCTTCCGCATCCCCGCTTCCATGCGCGGGCTTATGTTCTGATTCCACTTTCTGAAATCGCACCCGGCTTCGTGTGTCCGAAGACAGGAACGCCGGTGTCGGACCTGTTGGCCCGCCTGTCGGCGGGCTTCGCGGTGGAACGCATCTCGGGGCGGAGAACGGGCTGACATGGACGCGCTGTACACCGACATTCGCGAGCGCATCCTGGCGCGTGGCTGCACACGCATTGCCATCGAAGGCAATATCGGTGTGGGCAAGACGTCGCTGGCACGGCTCATCGTGCGCCGCCTGGGCGGGCGCTTGATCGAGGACCGCGTGGTCGACAATCCGTTTCTCGAGCGCTTCTACGAAGACGCCGGCGCGTACGCGTTCCAGACCCAGCTGGTATTTCTGATGAACCGCTACAAGCAGCAGATGGCGCTGACGCAGAACGATCTGTTCGCCGACATGCTCGTGTTCGACTACGTGTTTGCGCGCGACCGCATCTTCGCCAACGTGATTCTTTCCGACGACGAGCTGGCACTCTACGAGCGCGTCGCCGCCGAGCTCGAAGCCAAGGTCAACAAACCCGACCTCGCCGTCTACCTGCAGGCCTCGGCGCCGGTGCTCTTCGACCGTGTGCAGATCCGCGGCCGCGACTTCGAGCGCGCACTCTCGCGCGACTACCTCGACGCCCTCAACGACGCCTTCAATCACTACTTCTTCAACTATTCGTCGGGGCCGCTGTTGATCGTGAACACCGATGCGATGGATTTCGTCAACGACGAGCGCCACTTTGCGGACCTGTTGCGCCGCATCGCCGAGCCGGTCGTGAACACCGAGTTCTACGTGCCCTCGTGGGAGAGCCGATGACGCAGCGCCCCAAAGTCACCGTGCGCACGCTTCTCGACATGAAGAAGCGCGGCGAGAAAATCGTCGTGCTGACGGCGTACGACCATCCCACCGCGCGCCTCGAGGACGAAGCCGGTGTGGAAGTGATTCTGGTCGGCGACAGCGTCGGCAACGTGGTGCTGGGTTATGAAACCACCATCCCGGTCACTGTCGACGAAATGGTCCACCACTTGAAAGCGGTGACACGCGCGCGGCCGCAGGCACTCGTGGTCGGCGATCTGCCCTTCATGAGCTATCAGGCTGCACCCGAAGACGCGGTGCGCAGCGCCGGCCGGCTGGTGAAAGAGGGCGGCGCGGAAGCGGTGAAGGTGGAGGGTGCGCGTCGCATCGAAGCGCCCGTGCGCGCCATCATCGACGCCGCCATTCCGGTCATGGGACACGTCGGTCTCACCCCGCAATCGGTGAACCAGTTCGGCGGCTACCGTGTGCAGGGCCGCGAAGCTCCCGACGGCGAGCGCGTGCTCGACGACGCGCGCTTCCTGGAAGAAGCCGGATGTTTTGCGCTCGTGGTCGAAGGCGTGCCGTGGCAGCTCGCGCAGCGCATCACCGCCGCCGTCGGCATTCCCACCATCGGCATCGGCGCGGGTCCGCATTGCGACGGCCAGGTGCTCGTGGTGAACGACCTGCTCGGCATCGATGCGCGCTTCACACCGCGCTTCGTCAAGCGCTACGCCGAAGTCGGCGCGACCATGTCACGCGCGTTCGCCGAGTTTGCCTCCGACGTCAAAGCCGGCAAGTTCCCCGATATCGACCACAGTTACTCGTCCGATTAGGCCCGCGGCGCATGCGTGTCTTCCACGACATCGAACCTTTGCGCCAGCACCTCGAAAGCGAGCGGAAGAACCGGCGCGTCGTCTTCGTTCCCACCATGGGAGCGCTTCACAAGGGCCACGGCGCCTGTGTGGCCACGGCGCGCAGCGTGAGCGAAGCGCTGGTGGTGGCCTCCATTTTTGTGAACCCCACGCAGTTTGCCCCCGGAGAAGATCTCGCGAAATATCCGCGCACGCTCGACGCCGACACCGAGCACCTGCGGCGCTGGCACTGCGATGCGCTGTTCGCGCCCGCCGTGGAGGTGATGTACCCCGAGCCGCAGCACGCATGGGTGGAAGTGGAGAAGCTGGACGACCCGCTCGACGGCCGCTTCCGCCCGGGGCACTTTCGCGGCGTCGCCACCGTGGTGGCGAAGCTCTTCCAGATCGTGCGGCCGGATGTGGCCGTGTTCGGCCAGAAGGACGCGCAGCAGGCGTTGATCGTGCGCGCCATGGTGCGCCAGCTTGCGTTCGACGTCGAGCTGCGTCTGGCGCGCACGGTGCGCGAGGACGATGGTCTGGCGGTGAGCTCGCGTAACCTGTATCTGTCTGCGAACCAGCGCGTGCAAGCGGCAGCGCTTTTCAAGGCGCTGGAAGCCGCGCGCAGGAGTCTGGAGAGCGGGGAACGGAACCCGCGCATGGTGGAAACCGGCGCCCTCGACACGCTGCGAGGCGCGGGTATCAATCGCGTTGATTACGCCGAGATGCGCAACGCCGATGATCTTTCCGCTTTGGTGGCCGTAAAAGGCCGCGTTATACTGGCGCTCGCTGCGCACGTGGGAACGACGCGGCTCATCGACAACATGGTTTTCGACGTGCGTGATGACGGAGTTCACGCCGACGTCATGCTGTATTGATCATGAATCATTCGCATTCACACAGTCATCCGCACGTGGCCGCGGTCATTCTGGCCGCGGGCATGGGCAAGCGCATGCAGTCCGATCTGCCCAAGGTGCTGCACGCGGTGGGCGGGCGACCCATGCTGCTGCACGTGATCGACGCGGTGAGCGCCATCGGCGCATCCCCCATCGTGGTCATCACGGGCTACCAGGCCGAGCGTGTCGAAGCGGCGTGCGCGGGCGCCGACGTATTGTTTGCGCGCCAGGAAGAACAGCTCGGAACCGGCCATGCCGTCATGCAGGCCGCCGCCGCGCTTTCCGGCCATGCCCGGACCATTGTGGTGTTGAACGGCGATGTGCCGGGACTGCGCCCCGCCACCATTCGCGCCTTCATCGATTACCACGAGCGCGAGCGCGCCGCCGCCACCGTGCTGACCGCGGTGCTCGAGGATGCGTCGGGCTACGGCCGCATCGTGCGCGATGCCGCGGGCCACGTGCTGCGCATCGTCGAGCAGAAAGATGCCACACCCGGGGAGCTCGCCATTCGCGAGATCAATTCGGGGCTGTTCTGCTTCGAAGCGCCCGAGCTCTTTCCCGCCCTCAAGCGCGTGACGCGGCGCAATGCGCAGAACGAGTACTACATCACCGACGTCATCGGTCTGTTGCAGGCAGAAGGGAAGCGCGTCGCGGCCTGGCCGATCGAGGACGCGCGCGAAGTGGCGGGTGTCAACAACCCGGACGAGCTCGACGCGGTGCGTCGCTTCGTCAGTGACCAGTGATGATGGGGCGCCTGTATGCCCCGTGGAGGTCGGTCTATCTCATGGGTGAGCCCGTGAACGGCTGTCTGTTCTGCAATTTTGCCGCCGATCCCTCGCAGGACCGCGCCAACTTCGTGCTCGAGCGCGGGCGCGACTGGTTCATTGTCATCAATCGCTATCCTTACACGACCGGACACATCATGGTGGTGACGCAACGTCACGTGGAGAAGATGACCGATCTCGGCGCCGGCCAGGGCAGCGAAATGGTCGAACTGCTCGCGCGTTGTGAGCGCGCGCTGACGCGCGCGTATCATCCCGACGGTATCAATGTTGGTGCCAACCTGGGGCGCAGCGCGGGGGCGGGCATCGTGGGACATTTTCACATGCACATGGTTCCGCGCTGGCACGGCGACACCAATTTCATGTCGGCCGTGGGCGAGACGCGTGTGGTCTCCGAAGATTTGAACGACACCTATGACCGCTTGCAGCGCGCGCTCGGCGAGTCGTAGGACGGGAGGACACCATGGCGAGCAAGTCACGAAAGAAGCGCAACCGCCGCGCGGTGCGCAAGGGAATCAAGCAGAAGCTGGCCGTCGGATTGTCGGTCACGGTCCTGTGCCTGTGCGCCGCGTCGGTGGGCTTCAGCCTGTTCGTCCGCCAGTCGGACGGACGCGGCGGCACCCGCGCACTGCGACTCGCGGTCGAGAACGGCAGCGGGCTCAAGGGGGTGGCGGGTGGAGCGGCCGGTGCCCTGGAGGCGCTGGGTGTCGACGTCGTCAGTACTGGAAACGCCACCCGCTCGGACTATTCCGAATCGATGCTGGTGGTGCGCCGCCGCGGAGGTGAGGTTCGCCTCCTGGCCGACCGCATCGGGTGTGCGCATGTGGTTGAGCAGCTCGGGGGTGGGGCGGGCGAGGACGCCACCCTGATCCTGGGCCTCGACTGCACCCAACTCAAGCTCGGGCTTGAGGTTGAAAAGGGCTTGGCGCCGTAGCGCCGGTCCCGTATCCTGTAAAGCCAATACGAGGAGGCCCGTTTGGCGTCGCGTGCAAGACGCTCGGTCGCGCTGGTTGCGCTGTTACTGTTTCTGGGAATTGTGGTGGGAACCGTGCTCGGAGAGGCCATCGGCCTCATTCTTCCCGAGGGCAAGGTTCTCCGCGACGTTTTCGTGAATACAGTCGAGTATCACGCCGGGCCCGTTCATCTCGACCTCGTGGTGTTCAGCATCACGTTCGGGTTCTCACTGCGAGCCAACCTCATGAGCGTGGTCGGCATATTTGCCGTGCTATTATTCTTACGCTACACCTGGTAGCAGTTCTGGAGGAAAGACATGTTCGCGTTCATCGGACCGGTCGGCTGGAACGAACTGGTCGTCATCCTGGTCATCGTGCTCGTCATCTTCGGACCGCGCCGTCTGCCCGAGCTCGCGGAAGCGATGGGAAAATCGATCCGCAAGTTCAAGGAAGCGAGCCGCGACGTGGAAGAAGAAATCACGACCGCGGTCAAGAAGGAAGAGACCAAATAAGCATCCGACAGGATGCTTCATAAGAACAAAGAAAAAGCCCGGTCATGCGACCGGGCTTTTTTCGTTTGTATACCTGCGCGTCGGCGAGCCTCCGCGCAGGAGAATCATTCTCCGACGACGCGTGTCGTCTAAAACATATTTCCGCGCAGATCCTCGATCTTCGAGTTGTCCTTCACTTCGCCGTACCAGTAGGCAACGTATTCCTGCACCTTGCGCGTGTAGACGGCGTCGCGCATCTCTCCCGCGCGTTTGGTGAAGTCGGCCTGGCTTGGATCCCGGCGACCGGTCACCTGCACCACGTACACCGCGTTGCCGCTTTCGACGGGCTTGGACACCGCGTTGACCTCGAGTGCGAGCGCGGCGCGCGCGAAGGGCGCGTTGGGCGCCATGCCCGGCGGCGTCTGCGCCACCGTGAATGAATCCGTTTTCGCAATCTTGTAGCCGTACTGCGCCGCGGCGGCGTCGAACGTGGTGCCCTCGACCGACGCCGAGCGGGCCAGGCCGTCGGCCTTGCGCGTCGCGAGCGCCACACGGCGGTCATGAATCAGCGTGGTCTTGATCTGCTCGGAGACCTGGTCGAGCGGACGCGACGCGGCCGGCGTGAGCTCCTTCAGGCGGCACACGATGTATGTCTTGTCGTCTGAAATCACGCTCGAGATCGCGCCGGGCTTGGACGAAAACGCGAAGCGCGACACCGCCGGGTAGTATCCGAGGCCGGGGACGGGGAAGCCCTCGGCGAACGGCTGCGAGGTTTCCAGCGCCAGGCCGTGCGCCTTGGCGGCGGCTGCCAGATCATTGGATGCGGAAGCGCTCTCCTGCACCGCACGTGCCTGCGCGGCGAGCGTGTCCTGTGTGGCCGCGCTGGCGGTGAGACGGAGGACCAGCTCGCGCAGGTTGTACTTGTCCTCGCCCTTTTCCTTCTTCTTCTCGATCAACTGCACGATATAGATGCCGTCGTTGGTGACGATGGGCTGGCTGATATCACCGGGCTTGAGCGCGTCGGCCGCGTTCATGACGGCGGGATCACGCTGCGTGCGACCCAGAAGACCGGTCTCGCCGCCGACGGTGGATGTCTGCGCTTCGGAATAGATACCGATGTCCGACTTGAACTGTTCGGTGGTGGATTCCGCCCGGCGCAGGTCGTTTGCCGTCTGCATGAGCGCATCGCGGTCTTCCTGCGAAGGCGTGATGGGCACGCGCACGAATTCCACCGTGGCGCGCGCGACGTCCTTGAAATCGTCGGGATGCGCGTCGTAGTACGCCTTCACTTCTTCGGGCGACGGGCTCCAGCCGGCGAGATCCTCGGCCTCGAGCGGAAACTCCACGTAGCGCGCGATGAGCTTCGTGTTCTGCTCGGCGAACAGACGGCGCACTTCGGCGGCCGACACGTGCACCTGCGACATCAGGTACTGGTTGAGCTTCACGATGGGAATACGCTGGCGCGCGAGCTCCTCGACGGCGGTCCAGTCGGCGTCGGGGTTGTTGAGCGCGGCCTGGTAGGCGGCGTAATCGAAGTTGCCGTTCTTGTCCTTGAAGTACTGCTGCACTTCCGACGGCGGCGAATTCTTGAGGAAGTTCAGCACTTCGTCGTCGGTGACGGTGATGCCGAGCTTCTTGATCTGTTCGCTGGTGATGATGTTGGAGACGATGTTCTCCCACGCCTGGTCGCGGATCATCTCCTGCTGGGCCGAGGTGAGGTCACCGGCCTGCGCGCGCATCTGCTGCGCCATCTGGGTATAGATGGTGTTGTACATCTGCGGGGTCACGTTGACCCCGTTGACCCGGCCCACCACGCTCTTTTCCCGGTTCGTGCCGGTGGACTGAAGGTCGAGGCCCCACACCGCGAAAATCGTGATTATGAACGCGACCACCACGACCCACAGGATCACCTTGGTGTTCTCGCGCATCTGCTTCATCATACGGACATCACCATTCCAGCCGGTGCGCCCGCGGCGCCCGGAAAAGCTGCTTGTCGAAAAAGCTAAGTGGCCAAGATACCACGGGATGCGGCCAGTTTACAAGTGCCGAAGGCGCCGCCCTGACGACGCCAATGACTTCTTTTGACAGGTACACCGCACGGTGCTAGGTTGCGCCGGTTCGCCCGCGCGACGGGAGTCGCGCGTTTCTTATTTTCGTCGCTCTACACACGGCAAACCATGAGGATCATCCCGATATCACTGGCGGCGCTCGTGCTCGCCGCCGCGGCCCGGCCCGCGACCGCGCCCGAAAAGCCTTTCTGGCGCTGGCCGGTTCCGCTCGACCGCGCCGTCTCGTCGAATTTCTGCGAGTACCGCGACGGCCGCTTCCATGCCGGCATCGACGTGCGCACCTTCGGGCAGGAAGGAATCCCGTGCGTCGCGGTGGCGGACGGATGGATATCGCGCATCCGCTGCGGCTCGCGCGGTTACGGCAAGGCGCTGCACCTGACCCTGGCCGACAGCACGCAGATCGTCTACGGCCATCTCTCCGAGTTCGTGCCGGCGCTGGAGGAGACGCTCTATGCCGCGCAGATGCACGACACCACGTTCGGGGTGGATTTTCGCGTTCCGCCTTCGCGCTTCCGGGTGTCGGCGGGGGACACCATCGCCTACTCGGGCATGACGGGGACCGCGGCACCCCATCTTCACCTTGAAGTAAGAGACGCGCGCGACCGTCCGTACGATCCCTTCGGAACACCGCTTGCGATTCCCGACGGTTTGAGCCCGTCAGTGACGCGCATCGTCTTTGTGCCCCTCGATGCGAAATCGCGCGTCAACGGCCGCTGTCTGCCCTGGGGCGTGGCGCCGCGCCGGGTACCCAATGGCGAGGGCTATGTAATCGAGGACACCATTCACATCACGGGGCGCGTGGGTGTGGCCGCCACCGTCAATGACCGCGTCAACGCGGAGTCGGGACGGCTCGCGCCGCACGTGCTGGAAGTGTTCGCCGATGACGCTCTGCGTGCACGCATTGCGATGCGCCAGTTCTCGTTCGACCGCCAGGTCGAAGTCGACCATCTCTACGCCGCGAGTCTCCTGCGGGCCCGCGGGGTGACGCTGTTCCAGATCTGGAACAACGGCGAGTCACCTTTCGATACCACCTGGGTGGACGGCGGCACGTTGCCCGCGGATTCGTCGCGCGTTCATCACGGTCGCGTCCGCGCCGGGGATGCGGCCGGCAACCACACCGACGTGGATTTCACCTTCGCGTGCAGATCGTTTGCGGCGCGCAAGGATGAGAATGAGCGCGCGCGGCGCGATCTCACCGTGGAGCTCGACGGCGCCTTCTTTCAGGATGGGTTCGCCGCCATTCCCACCCTCGCCGCGCAGCGCGCCGGCAGCGACGGACCCGGGCGCGTGATCTTCCTCGACGCCCGGAGCCTCGGGGCGGCGGTGCGGCCGCTGGCCGGCTACGCCGACAAGGACAGCGCGACGCTCTGGGTGGCGGGGCTCCCGAGGCGCCAGGACCGCGACGTGCGCTTTCCCGCCCATGGTGTGCGGCTCGGTATCCCGACCGCGGCGCTGACCGAAGATGTGGTGGTGTATGCGCGCGGCGCGGATGCGTATCGCCGCAACCTCGACGACATCGAGTGTCTGACGCGTCCCGTGCGCGTGGGGCCGATCGGCTGGGTCATGCACGCCCCGGTCACCGTGCACATCGACCGGGCGCACCCCGGGGAACACGAGGCCATCTATCGCTTCGACGACTACCGGCGCTCGTGGTCATTCATGGCTTCGCTCAAGGATTCCACCGGTTACACCGCGAAGACCGACCGCCCGGGCGTGTTCGCCGTCTTCCGCGACGGTGCAGCGCCCAAGATCGGCAAGCCCTCCATGGATCGCGTGAGGTCGTGGGCGACGGGTGAGCGCCACCGCGAGCTCCGTATCCCCATCGACGACGATGGCTCCGGTTTCGACGAGCCGCGCTGTGTCGTGCGCGTGGGCGGTGTGCGAGCGCTGGTGCGCTGGGACTTTGTGAGAAAAAAACTCATTGTTCCGCTCTCCGACGCTTCTATAATCGGCAAACAATCCGTGAGCGTCGTCGCTTTCGATCGCAGCGGTAACCGGTCGTCGCGCACGGCTACAGTCGACACCGGCACACCCTGAGCGACACGCCATGCCTGCACCCTTCGTTCATCTTCACGCGCACTCCGAGTACAGCCTGCTCGACGGCTCGATCAAGGTCGCGGACCTCGTGCGCCGCGCCAAAGAGCTCGACATGCCGGCCGTGGCCCTCACCGACCACGGCAACATGCACGGCGCGATTCATTTCTATCGCGCGGCCAAAAAGGCGGGCATCAAGCCGATCGTGGGCATGGAAGCGTACATCACGCGCGGCAGCCGCCACGATCGCGGGCGCAAGAAGGGCGAGCCGTCGACCACCGATCATCTGATCCTGCTCGCGCGCAATCTCGAGGGCTATCACAACCTGGTGAAGCTCTCGTCGATCGCGTTCCTGGAGGGCTTCTATTACAAACCGCGCATCGACTTCGAGGTTCTGGCCGCGCACTCCGCGGGATTGATCGGCACCACCGCGTGCCTGCGCGGCACGGTGGCGCAGGCGGCGCTGGGTGAAGGCTTCGACCAGGCGGTCACGGCAGCGCTGCGTTATCGCGACATCTTCGGCGACGGCAATTTCTACGTCGAGATGCAGGACCACGGGCTCGAGCCGCAGAAGCAACTGAACGAGATCTACCGCCGGCTCGCGCAGCACACCGGGCTCCCGATGACGATCTCCAACGATGTGCACTACCTGGGCAAGGACGACGCCGACGCGCACGAAGTGCTCTTGTGCCTGCAGACAGGAAGCGACATCGACGATCCCAAGCGCTTCCGCTTCACCACCACCGAGCTCTATTTCAAGACACCGGAAGAAATGAGCTCACTCTTCCCGGACGACATGGCCGCGCTCGAGAACACGGTGGCCATCGCGGAGAAGTGCGATGTGCAGATGAAAGAGGGCGCGCTGCACCTGCCGCGCTTCCCGCTGCCGGATGGATTTGCAAGCAACTCGGACTACCTGCGCCACCTGGCATACGAGGGCGCCAAAAACCGCTACGGCGAAGTGACGGAGCGCATCAAGGACCGCCTCGAGTTCGAGCTGTCCGTCATCGCGAAGATGAGCTTCGACGGATACTTCCTGATCGTGCGCGACATCGTGGATTACGCGCGCCGCTCCGACATCCCGGTGGGACCGGGGCGCGGCAGCGCGGCGGGAAGTCTCGTCACCTACTCGGTGGGCATTACCGACGTCGATCCGCTCGCGCACGACCTGCTCTTCGAGCGCATGTTGAATCCCGAGCGCGTCAGCATGCCCGATATCGACATCGATTTCTGTTTCGAGCGCCGCGACGAGGTCATTCGCTACGTGATCGACCGCTACGGCCAGGACAACGTGTGCCAGATCATCACCTTCGGGACCATGGCGGCGCGCGCCGCCGTGAAGGACGTCGGCCGTGTGCTCAAGGTTCCCTTCGACGAAGTGGACCGCATCACCAAGCTGATTCCCGGCATCCCCGGCACGACACTCAGGGACTCCATCGAAAAGAGCCCCGAGCTCAAGACCCTGGTCGAGAACGGCGACGGCTACCGCCGCCTCGTCAATCTTTCCTTGAAGCTCGAAGGCGTCGCGCGCCACGCGTCGACGCATGCAGCGGGTGTGGTCATCACGCCGACACCGCTCGTCAATCACGTGCCGCTCTACAAATCGAACCGCGACGAAATCACGACGCAGTACGACATGAAGAGCATCGATGCCATCGGTCTTTTGAAAATCGACGTGCTCGGTTTGCGCACGCTTACCGTGATCGACAAGGCGCTGCGCATGGTGCGCGAAAACCACGGCCGCGCCCTCACCGCCGGCAACCTGCCGATGGAGGACGAGAAGGCGTACGAGCTGTTGCGCGCCGGCAAAACCGTGGGTGTGTTCCAGCTCGAATCATCGGGGATGCGCGAGCTCCTGAAGAACTTGAAGCCCACCGGCTTCCACGACATCGTGGCCGTGAACGCGCTCTACCGTCCGGGCCCGCTGGGCAGCGGCATGGACAAGCAGTACGTGGACTGCAAGCACGGCAAGAGTGAAATCGTGTATGAACACCCGCTGCTCGAGCCCATCCTGCGCGACACCTACGGCGTCATTCTTTACCAGGAGCAGGTGATGCGCATCGCCAGTGAAATGGGCGGCTTCTCGCTCGGCGAAGCCGACCTTCTGCGCAAGGCGATGGGGAAGAAGCAGAAGGACATCATGTCCGAGCAGAAGAAGAGGTTCCTCGACGGCGCCAGGGCCAAGGGCATCAAGCCCGCCATCGCGGAAAAAGTCTTCTCGCAGATGGAAAAGTTTGCGGAGTACGGCTTCAACAAATCGCACAGTGCGGCGTACGCCGTGCTTTCAACGCGCACCGCCTACCTCAAGGCGCATTATCCGGCGGAGTTCATGGCGGCCACGCTCACCAGCGAAATGGACAACACCGATCGCGTCACCATTCTGATGGACGATTGCCGCGATCTCGGCATCGAGGTCGTGGCGCCCAACGTGAACTCGGGAGAGGCCGATTTTCGTGCGCGCGACGGTCGCATCTATTATGGACTGGGCGCGGTGAAAAACGTGGGTGTCTCCGCGGTGGAGAGGCTGGTGGAAGAGCGCGGCACCAACGGCACCTTCCGTTCGCTGGAAAATCTGGCCAGCCGCCTCACCACGCGGCTCATCAATCGCCGCGTTTATGAGAGCCTGATTTGCGCGGGCGCACTCGACACGCTCCCGGGCCATCGGGCGCAGAAGCTGGGTGCGCTCGACATGGTGCTGGAGCGCGCGGCGCGGCGCGCGCGCGATGCCGAGCGCGGACAGTTCGGTTTGTTCGGAGATTCCTCCGCCGAGCCCGAGGATGCACCGCTGCCGGACATCGAAGCGTGGCCGGCGCAGGAACAGCTGCAAAAAGAAAAAGAAGCACTGGGATTGTTTCTCAGCGGACACCCGCTCGACCGCTTCCGCGATCTCATCATGATGATCCGCAGCACGACGTCGAAGGAGCTTGCCGACATGGCGGCCAACGAGCGCGCGGTGATCGGCGGGCTCATCACCGCCGTCAAGCTCACCATGGACCGCAATCAGCGCCAGATGGCATTTGTCACCATCGAGGATCCGGAAGGTCAGGCCGAAGTGGTGATGTTCTCGGACGTGCTCGAGAAGTCACGCCGCTTCGTGGCCGAGAACAATGTGGTGGTGGTGGAGGGGCGCGTGTCGCGACGCGCGGGCGGTGAGGGCAAGGTGCTCGTGAACACCATGCTGCTGGTGGGCTCCGAGCCGGGACCGGCGTGGAAAGAAGTGCACGTGACACTCGATCTCGAGGCCACGTCCGAGAACACCATCGAAGACATGAAGCGCGTGCTCTTTGCGCACGTGGGTGATTCGCGCGTGTTCTTTCACGTCAAAGAGCAGGGAAAGCGCGCCTACGTGATCCGCGCGCGCAGCCAGGGCGTACGCGTCGATACCGCCCTGGTGTCCGGACTCTCCGCCTCCATCGGCGCGCGCAACGTGCGTCTGATCCCCGCCGGCCTGGGTGGGGATCCGCCGCCGGACCGCTCCCGGCCCGCGTTCCAACGCAACAATTGATTGTGCGACAAGGGGTAACGCGCGCTTGGTGCGGGGTCACCGAAGGTGTTAGACTACCTACGTGGCCCATCGAGCTCCCAAAAGACATGTCCTCGACTTCGAACAGCCCATTGTGGCCCTCGAAGACAAGATCGCCGAGCTCAAGCAGCTCGCGATCGTGCAGAACGTACCCGCCGACGACGAAGTCAGGAAGCTGACCGAAAAGGCGGACAAGCTCCGCAACGAAGTCTTCTCCAAGCTCACCGCATGGGAGCAGGTGCAGCTCGCGCGACACCCGCTGCGTCCCTACACCCTCGACTACGTGGGCGCGTTCGCCTCGGAGTTCGTCGAGCTCCACGGCGACCGTACGTTCGGCGACGATCCCGCCATCGTGGGCGGCTTCATGACGATCAATGATCTCAAGGTCATGATGATCGGACAGCAGAAGGGCCGCGACACGCGCGAGAACATCCGGCGCAATTTCGGCATGCCCAATCCGGAAGGCTATCGCAAGGCGAACCGCCTCATGCGCATGGCCGCGAAATTCAAGCTTCCCATCGTGACCCTGATCGACACGCCCGGCGCATATCCCGGCCTCGGCGCGGAAGAGCGCGGACAGGCGCAGGCCATCGCGGAGAATTTGAAGCTGATGGCGTCGCTCCCGGTACCCATTGTGTGTGTGGTGATCGGCGAAGGCGGCAGCGGCGGAGCGCTGGCACTCGGTGTCGCCGACCGTATCCTCATGCTGCAACACGCGGTGTACTCGGTCATCACGCCCGAAGGCTGCGCCGCCATATTATGGAAGGATCAGAGCAAGGTGAAGGAGGCGGCGGACGCGCTCAAGCTGACAGCGAAGAACCTGATGGACCTGGGCATCATCGACCGCATCATTCCCGAGCCGCCGGGTGGTGCGCATCGCGATCCGGCCGTCACCGCGGAGGCTCTGGGACGCGCCATCTACGAAGAAGTAAAGTACCTGCAGCATCAGAACACGCGTGCGCTTCTCGAGCGGCGCCTGCAAAAGTACATGAACATGGGCTACTTCGAGCAAGAATCGCCTTGACCGGCGCGGGTTTTCCCGATAACATGTTTGACAAGTTGTAGTTATCCCGCCCCTGATCCGTTCCCGTTGAGGAGAGTCCGTGGTTCGACAGGAATTGCTCGACATCCTGGCCTGCCCGAAGTGCAAACAGAAGGTGGCGCTGGATGAGCAGGGCAAATACCTGGTGTGTACGCGGTGCCGGGTGAAATATCCGGTGAACGAACACGGAATCCCCATCATGTTGATCGACCGGGCGGAACCCCTGGACGCGTAGTGACACGGTTTCCCGTCTTCGGAGACAATCGAAACAACGCTCACTGCTAACGATGCGTTCAGTACAATTCAGGGCAGCTTCCCTCGCATTGGTATTTCTGTGCTCGGCCGCGCCGTTCGCGCGCGCCGGTGTCGACATTACGCCGGCATCGGAGACGAACGGTCAGCTCGTCGTCCGCCTCGACAATCACTTCCCGGGCAATTATTCACCGGCGGTGTCGTTCTATGCCGCCATCGGTCCCACCGGCACATTCACCGCGCAATTCTTTGCGGGACCGCCGCCGTCCAATCAGAAGGGCGGCCAGACCATGGCCGCGGTGGCGCTCGACACGCTCACCACATCGGCTCCATTTTCATTTCGCGGCGCGCGCGTGATTTACGTGAAGGCACAGATTCCGTCCAGCATGGCGGTTTCGCACGTGGTGATCACGTATCCGCCCGCGCCCAATGTGACCGATGCCGCCACCGCCGATCCGCTCGTCAAAGAGCTCGTCATCAACCGCAGCGTATTTCCCCTCGAGCCTGCAGCCGGCGCGGCCGCGCCGTGGTTCTCGCTGGGCGGAGGCTGGGCGAAGATTCCTGTCGCCGAGCGCGGCATGTACGTGGTCAACGGATCCGATCTGATTGCGGCGGGCATCAACCTCGACGACATCCTTCCCTCGACACTGCGTCTCTATTCCCAGGGCGGGATGGAGGAATCGCGCGCATACAGTGACCTGACGGGCTCGTGGCTTCCGGGCAACGCCATGCGCGAGGTGGCGATTCGCGTCGAAGCGGGTGCCGACGGCACCTTCGATCCCGGTGACCGCGTGATCTTCTATGGCATCGGCACGCAGGACTGGGCCGACTACTACGACGCCACCGCGCCCGATTCGGTCTTTCAGGAGCATTCGCACGCGCCGCTGAACACCAATTACTACTACCTGGCGTGGGGCGGAACGCTGCCGGGCTCACCGCTCGCCATGGCGAACGCGGACGCAACACCGGTGGCGGCGTCGGATCGCACGACATACACACATCGCGAGTATCACGAGCGCGACCTGGTCGCGGATTTTGATTTTCGCGGCGATGGCTGGCTCTGGCTCGACATCGATCACGCCGGATCGAGTCTCTATAATCTCGGCGCGGTGAAAGCCAGCGATCTGGTCACCACGGTGCCGCAACAGTTCTACTCCATCGGCCTGTCCTCCTACGACATCAACAACGACAACCATCACGCGGTGTTTTTCCGGCAGAAGTCGCCGCAAAACGTCCTCATCGGCGGCAAGGTGTGGAACACGCTTCCGGGCCACGGCTACTACGAGGACGGCGTGCCCATCCACATCACGTCGAATTTTCTCGCCGAAGGATCCAACACGATTCTGTTCCAGGTGCCCGGCGATCTGAACCCCGCCGACAAGATGCACTTTGCGTGGTACTCCGTCTGGTACGAGC
>DATNGX010000369.1:0-7311 GCA_035605755.1 Candidatus Krumholzibacteriia bacterium | reverse complement strand
GCTGCGGCGCGCACAGGCGCAGCACGATCTCGGTGACGAGGAGAACGCCGAAGGCAACCGCACCGCTGATGGCGCAGTCTCGAAGGAAACGGGCGAACCGATGCATAGCGGCGCAGGCTACGCTGCTTTTATCTCTTTTGTCCACACCGGACAAGCGCGCCGCCGGATTGACATCGAATCCGGCCCTTTGCTAGAATGCGAACTCCAACTGCAAGCAGGTATTGAGGTTGCGTCCCGCCGTTCCGCGTCTATATAGGAGGCTCACGTGAAGCAGTTTCCTGCGTCGCAAATCCGCAACGTCGCGCTGGTCGGTCACCAGGAGTCGGGCAAGACCATGCTCTCGGAGTCGCTGCTCTTTACAGCGGGTGCCATCCCGCGCCTCGGTCGCATCGAAGACGGCAACACCACAATGGACTACGACCGCGAGGAAGTGGCCCGCAAGATATCGATTCATTCCGGCGTCGCGTGGTGCGAGCACAACGGCCACAAGATCAATCTCATCGACACGCCCGGGTACGAGGACTTCGTGGGCGACGTGCTGCTCGGCCTCGACGTGTCCGAGGGCGCCATCATCACCATTCGCGCCGATGCCGGTGTCGAAGTCGGCACCGACCGCGTGTGGGGCTTCGTGCAGGATCACCAGCTTCCCGGGCTCTTCGTCATCAATCGCATGGACAAGGAGCACGCCAACTTCGACAGCGTGCTCGAAGGGCTGCACGAACACTTCGGCCACAATGTGCATCCCATTCATGTCCCCATCGGCAGCGGTGACAACTTCCGCGGCGTTGTCGACGTGGTCGAGATGAAAGCGTACGAGTTCGAGAAGGACGGCAAGGGCGGCGTGAAGCCGGCCGAGATTCCGGCCGCGCTCAAAGCGCGCGTGGACGAGCTGCGCAAGGAAATGATGGAGTCCGCGGCCGAGTCCGACGAAAAGCTCATGGAGAAGTATCTCGAAACCGAAGCGCTGACCGAGGAGGAGTTCCGGAGCGGGCTCGCCCTCGGCGTGAAGACAGGGCAGATCTTTCCGGTCTTGTGCGCGTCGCCGCTGCGCAACATGGGTGCGTCGCTCATCCTGGACGCGATCGTCAAGTATCTGCCCGGCGCCGACACCGCGCACCACGTCACCACCGACGGCCGGGAGATTCCCTTCGACGTCAAAGGCACGCCGGCCGCGTACGTGTTCAAGAACATCTCCGATCCGCACATCGGTGACATGTTGTGCGTGCGCGTCTACCACGGCACCCTGACGCCGGGCTCCGACGTGCACAACACCTCGCGCAATACGTCCGAACGCACGGGTCAGCTTTACTCCGTGGTGGGGAAGAACCGCCAGGAGACAGACCAGATTCACGCCGGCGACATCGGCGCGCTGGTGAAGCTGCGCGTCACCAAGGTGTGCGACACGTTGGGAGACAAGCACAGCGGCGGTGTCGTTCGCGCGACGCCGCTGCCGAAACCGTCTATCAACGCGGCCATCGCGCCCGTCACCAAGGGCGACGATGAAAAGATGGGAACGGGGCTCCACCGTTTGCAGGACGAGGATCCGACCTTCGACGTGGTGCCCAGCGCCGAAACGCACCAGACCCTCATCTACGGACAGGGCGAGCTGCACCTGGAAATCATCGTGCACAAACTGAAGGAACGTTTCGGCGTCGCCGTCACGCTCGACAAGCCGCGCATTCCGTACAAGGAAACCATCCGCAAGAAGGCCGAGGCGCAGGGCCGCCACAAGAAGCAGACCGGCGGCCGCGGCCAGTTCGGCGACGTATGGATCCGGATCGAGCCGCTCGCGCGCGGCAAGCAGTTCGAGTTCGTCGACTGGGTCGTGGGCGGCGTGGTGCCGGGGAAATTCATCCCCGCCGTGGAGAAGGGGATCGTCGCCACCATGGAGATGGGTGTGATCGCCGGGTACCAGATGGTCGACGTAAAGGCTACCATCTACGACGGCAGCTATCACACCGTGGATTCATCGGAGCAGGCCTTCAAGACGGCGGGATCACTCGCGTTCAAGGCCGCGGTGGAGAAAGCGGGCCCGGTGCTGCTCGAGCCCATCGTGAATCTCAAGGTGAAGGTGCCCGACGAGTTTCTCGGCGACGTGATGGGAGATCTCTCGGGACGCCGCGGCAAGATCCAGGGCACGGAGAACGTGGGCCGGTTCGCGCTGGTGAGCGCGCAGGTTCCCATGGCCGAGCTCTACAAGTATTCGACGCACCTGCGTTCCATGACGCAGGGGCGCGGTTCGCACACGCGCGAGCTTTCACACTACGAAGAAGTGCCGCGCGAAATCGCGGACAAGATCATCGCCGAGCACAAGGCGGCGGTCGAAGCGCAGAACAAATAATCAAGGGAGTGAATTGAATGTCCGGACATAGCAAGTGGTCACAGATCAAACACAAGAAGGCCAAGACCGACTCCGTACGCGGCAAGGTCTTCACCAAGTTGATCCGTGAGATCACCATCGCATCGCGCCAGGGCGGCCCCGATCCCAACGGCAACCCGCGCCTGCGCCTGGCCATCCAGACCGCCAAGGAAGCCAACATGCCCGCCGACAACATCACCCGTGCCATCAAGAAGGGTGCGGGCGAGCTCGAGGGGCAGATGCTGGAGGAATGGTCGTACGAGGGCTACGGCCCGGCCGGCGTGGCGCTCATCATCGACGTGGTCAGCGACAACCGCAACCGCACCACCAGCGAAGTGCGCCACGCCCTCACCAAGCACAACGGCAACCTGGGCGAGAATGGCGCCGTGGCGTGGAATTTCGAGACCAAGGGCGTAATAACAGTGGACCGCAAAGGCCTCGACGAGGACACTATCATGTCGGCAGCGCTCGAAGCGGGCGCTGCGGACGTGAGCGACGAGGGCGAGGTGTGGGAAGTCTACACCGACCCCACCGAGCTCTCGACGGTCAGCGAAGCGCTCAAGAAGGGTGGCATCGCGACCCGGTCGGCGGAAGTCCAGCGGGTGCCGAAGACGTACGTCAAGCTCGACGGCGAGGATGCGCGCAAGGTCATCAAGCTGGTCGAAATGCTCGAAGAGCTGGACGACGTCCAGCGCGTGAGCGCCAACTTCGACATCCCCGACGAAATCCTGCAATCAGGTTAGCGACGGCGGCGGTGGCCGCCTTCGCGGGTGACACCATCGCCAACGCATACTGCATACTCGGCGTCGATCCCGGCAGCAACGTGACCGGCTTTGGTCTGGTGCGGGGCACGGGAGACGACGTGCAGTACGTGTTCTCGGGCACGGTGGCGGCCGGGCGCGCGGCATCGCGCCATGAACGGCTGCGCGAGATCTTCACCGGCATCGCGCGTATCATCGCCCAGTACCAGCCCACCCATTTCGCCATCGAAGACGTTTTCTACAGCAAGAACCCGCGCAGCGCGCTGGTGCTCGGTGAGGCGCGCGGGGCGGCCATTCTGGCCGCCGCGATGGCGGGGCTTCCGGTTTTTGAATATTCTGCGCGTGAGGTGAAGCAGTCGGTCACCGGCAACGGCGCCGCCGACAAATCACAGGTGAGCTACATGCTTGGAAAAATGCTCAATCTTCGCGAGCTTCCCGAGAAGACGGACGAGAGCGACGCCATTGCGATCGCCATGTGCCACGCCTTCAAGCGCCGCGAATGGAGTGTGGCAACGAAATGATTGCGCGCGTGCGGGGAAGAGTGGTGAGCGTGGAGCCGCGCTGCATCGTCGATGTGAACGGCGTGGGTCTCGAGCTCGCCATTCCCGACAAGGACCGCGAGGCGCTGGGGCCCGTCGAAGGCGAAACCACGTTTCACACCCATCTCGTCGTGCGCGAAGACAGCCTGAGCCTGTTTGGATTCCTGCACCGCGAGGATCGCGATCTGTTCCTCAAGCTGATCAGTGTCTCGGGCGTGGGGCCCAAGATCGGCCTGACAGCTCTTTCGAGCTATCCCGCCGCGCGCGTCGCGAGTGCCATTCGCGGCGGGGATTCCGCGTTTCTCTCCAAGATCCAGGGCATCGGCAAGAAGACGGCGGAGCGCATCGTGATCGATCTCGCCGGCAAGATGGACGATTTCCTGACCGGTGCACCGGAGCCTTTGCAGACATCTTCGGGTGTGCGCGACGAAGTGCTGCTGGCGCTCACCTCGCTCGGCATGTCTCACAACTCGGCCGAAGGCATTCTCGACCGCATGGAATGGAACGACACCGACAGCGCGGAAGACGTGGTGCGTCGCGCGCTCAAGTACGCGGGCGGAGCATAGGAACATGGCCACGAACGAACGCATCAGCAATCCTGTCATCGCAGCCGACGAAGCCAAGAGCGACGCGCTCCTGCGCCCGCGCCGGCTGGAAGAGTTCGTCGGCCAGACCGAGCTCAAGGAGAACCTGCGCGTGTTCATCGAGGCGGCGAAGAAGCGCGGCGACGCGCTCGATCACGTGCTTCTCTACGGACCGCCCGGGTTGGGGAAGACGACACTCGCGCACATCATTGCGAGCGAGCTCGAGGTTCCCATCAAGGTGACGTCGGGCCCCGCATTCCAGAATGCCGCCGAGCTGCTCGGCGTGCTGAGCCATGTCGAGAAGAACCAGGTCATCTTCATCGACGAGATTCACCGCCTGCCGCGCGTTCTGGAAGAGCACATGTACCAGGCCATGGACTCGCTCAAGTGCGAGCTCATCGTCGACAAGGGACCCAACGCGCGCCACTACACGCTCAACATCGAGCCCTTCACGCTGGTGGGGGCGACGACGCGCGCGGGCATGATCACGGCACCGCTGCGCGACCGCTTCGGGGTGGTCATGCGGCTCGATTTCTACACGCCCGAAGAGTTGTGCACGATCATTCATCGCTCGGCGCATATTCTGGAGATCGAAGTGTCCGAGGACGGCGCGCAGGAAATTGCGCGGCGCTCGCGCGGCACACCGCGCATCGCCAACCGGCTTTTGAAGCGCACGCGCGACTTCGCACAGGTGCAGGGCAAGACGTCGATCGACCGCGAGGCGGCGGACTATGCGCTGGATCGTCTTCGCGTCGACAAGCGCGGTCTGGACGAGATGGACCGGCGCATTCTCTTGTCTATTGTCGAGAAATTCAGCGGCGGACCGGTGGGAATCCAGTCGCTCGCGGTTGCGGTGAGCGAAGAGCAGGAGACCATCGAGGACGTCTACGAGCCGTTCTTGATTCAGCAGGGATTTCTGCAACGCACGCCACGTGGGCGCATCGCCACGCCCATGGCGTTGACACACCTTGGAATTGCGGGTGCCCCGCAAGCGGAAGGCGATCCAGGTCGGTTGTTCTAGCGTGCACGTATCAGACTTTTCTTTTCATCTTCCTGACGAACTGATCGCTCAAGAGCCGGCTCCGGAGAGAACCGCGAGCCGGTTGATGGTCGCTTCTCGGGACGGCAGCGCGTCCGCCCTCCATGCAACCTTCGCGCATCTCCCCGAATTCCTTCGAAGCGGGGATGTGCTGGTTGTAAATCGGACGCGAGTCGTTCCGGCACGCATGTTTGCCACGCGCGCGGACGGCGTTCAGTTCGAAGTGCTCTTTCTGTCCAAGAACGACGAGCGCCATTTCATGGCGTGGGCGAAGCCGGGCAAGCGTCTCCGTCCCGGCAACATCCTCGAGGTGGCGGGCGGGGGACGCATTTCGTTCATCGGCCGCGAACGGGGCGAGCGTCTGGGACTTTTCGACGTGGATGCGGACAACACCGTCGACACGCTTCTCGAGCGCAGCGGTCACATCCCGCTTCCTCCTTATATACATCGCGCCGACGCCGGCGCCGACCGCGAGCGCTACCAGACGATATTCGCGCGCGAAGCGGGATCTGTGGCAGCACCGACGGCAGGATTGCATTTTGACGAGGGAATGCTGGCGAGCCTGCGCGCGAACGGCGTGACCATCGTCGACGTGACATTGCACATCGGCCCGGGGACATTCCAGCCACTCTTTGATGAAGTCGTGGAAAAGAACCGGCTGCATGCGGAGAAGTTTTCGATCGACGTGACGACGCTTCGCGAAGTCGCGTCGGCGAAGCGCGAGGGCCGTCGCGTAATCGCAGTCGGAACGACGGTGACGCGCACACTGGAGCACGCCGCCCGTCAAGGCTGGCTCGAGGAGCCGTTTCAGGATCGAAGCGGCGAGACAGCGCTTTTTCTCTATCCCGGTGCGGACTTTCTCGCCGTGGACGCACTCATCACCAACTTCCACCTGCCGCGCTCGTCGCTCCTGATGCTGGTGTGCGCGTTCATGGGTACCGAGCGCGCCCTGGCTTGCTACCAGGACGCGGTCGCGCGCGGCTACCGGTTCTTCAGCTACGGCGACGCAATGTTGATTGCGTAGCGCCGGTAAGCGCACATCCCAACCCCGATTCCGGAACCGCCCCGCGCAGTGCTATACTGAGCGCGTCCGCTTCTCCGCCCCCGTCGCAAACGTGCGCCCGCGCAAGCGTCTTGGTTTCATTGCGCGTGCGTCTCCCGTTCGAGCTGTTATCTGTGACGATCACTTCTAACCAGGGAGAGGATTTGTGAAAAAGACAAACTGCATGAGATCCGCGTTGCTCTTCGTCATCCTTTTGGCGGCCGTTGTGAACGTGGCCGCCTCCCAGCCCACGAATCAACCGTTGAAGAACGTGGTCCTTGTGCACGGCGCGTTTGCGGACGGTTCGGGTTGGCAAAAGGTCTACACCATGCTGAAGCAGAAGGGCTACAACGTGGCCATCGTGCAGAATCCGCTCACGTCATTGGCCGACGATGTGGCCGCAACGAAGCGCGTCATCGCCTCGATGGACGGGCCGGTTGTGCTCGTGGCGCACTCGTGGGGAGGCGTCGTGATCACGGAAGCTGGCAATGATCCGAAAGTCGAGCGTCTCGTGTATGTCGCGGCGTTTGCGCCCGATGCGGGCGAACCCGTGGGGGCGATTCTCAAGAATGCACCGGCGGACGCTCCGCAGCTGCCGGCGGTTCCCTCCGCGGACGGCTTTGTATTTTTCGACAAAGCCAGGTTTCCGGCCGGGTTCTGCGCCGATGTGGACGCCAAGACCGCGCAGTTCATGGCCGACTCGCAGATTCCGATCGTCGGTGCGGCGTTCGAGGCCACCGTCAGCGCCGCGGCCTGGAAGACCAAACCCAGCTGGTATGTGATTCCCGACAAGGACCTCGTCATTTCGCCCGTGCTGGAGCGCTCCATGGCGAAGCGCGCCGGCTCGACTGTCGTCGAAGTGAAGGGCAGCCACGCCATTTATGTTTCCCAGCCCAAGGTCGTTGCGGAATTGATCGAGAGTGCAGCGCGCGGCAAGTAGCGCTCGCATTCGATCGGAGGCACTCATGAGCAAGCAAGCGGAAGGCG
>DATNGX010000368.1:0-4617 GCA_035605755.1 Candidatus Krumholzibacteriia bacterium | reverse complement strand
ACACCGCGCACGGTATTGCCGGTCGTGATCGATATCTTGCGCGCGGATGGGAAACCGCCGAGGCCGTTTCCAAACAGGACGCTCGCCTTGTCGCCCCCGGTGTTTCCGATTACCAGATCGATATTGCCGTCGTTGTCGAAGTCGGCCCCTTCGTTGGGGCTGGGAATGGCGCCGTTGGTGATGGTCACCTTGGTGGGCGGATTGGAAAACGTGCCGCTGTTGCTCAGGAACACGCGCGCGTCGTTGGTCTGTTCGCACGGCGCGGTGAGGTCGCTCCAGCCGTCCTTGTTGAGGTCGCCCGCGTACGCGCCGTACACCTGCACCCAGGTTTCGGGGCTGACGCGACAGTTCACGCGGGTCACATAGCTCAGCGTATTGCTGCCCTTGGCGCTCGCCGTCCAGAAGTTCCACGAATAGCCCTTGGCCAGGTGTTCCGCGCTCTGGTTCGTGATGTCCTTGCTCATGCTGATGGTGACCCATTCGCCCGCGAAGAACGGCTCGTCAAGCGTGGCGGAAATGGTAGCGCCGGTAACGACCCGGCTATAGGTGTGCACACCCGACCAGCGTCCGTAGATACGGAACGAGACCGGCGTCACGCTGGCGTCGTCGATGTCCTGGTTGAAATGGGCTTCGATAACCGTATGGGTACCGGCATTGATGCGCTGGCTGGCCGGATAGACCGATGTAACGACCGGCGCCGCCGCCCGGGCGGCACCTGCCGCCGTGAGCAAGGCGATGGTTGTGATGACCCTGGCCGCATGTCTCATGTTGATATGGCTCCTTCGAACACCCAAAATTCCCCAATGCATGGCTCCGCGTTGCGCGAAAGTCCGCAAAATTCGCGTTTCTAATACACCGTTACAGGGCCCCAAGTTGGTTACTTTTCAATATCTTAGGCCCACATTGTAAAAAAATCTGCGTTCGGAACATGCAAGAATTGCTCACGAGTCCGCCATGGGAAGAAAGTCTGATAGAACCTCGTCCAGCGGCAGGACATTCTCGAACATGCCCAGGAGGCGCTTCAAGACCTCATCCAGGATGGCATCCGGACATGATGCACCGCAGGTGAGCACGATGTCGAGAGGCCGATTCGCCGGCAACCAGTTGCTCGATGTTTCCAGCGTGCGCCGCGCGAGCGAGAAATGGCGGATCACGCCGGCGGAAATCAGGTCGTCCGCGCCCTGCACGAAGTACGTCGGCATGGATGCCGCGCACAGCTCGACCAGGTGCGACGTGTTCGACGAATTGTAGCCGCCCACCACGATGGCGAGATCGGCGCCGTGGTCGATCAGCGCGTAGGTCGCGTTCTGGTTTTCATTGGTGGCATAGCACAGCGTGTCGGAGGTATCGGCGAAGTGCTCGGCGATTTCTTCCGCGCCATAGCGCTCGGCCAGCGCGCGCCGGAGCTCCGCTGCAATTTCGTGTGTCTCGGTGGCGAGCATGGTGGTCTGATTGACCACACCGATGCGAACCAGATCGCGCACCGGATCGAACCCGGGCGAGCACTTGTGGCGGAAGGCGTGTTCGAACTCGGCCGTGGTACGCGTACCGCGAATCACTTCACCCAGAAGCCGCGCTTCATCGAGATTGCGCACCACCAGCGTGGGCGCGCCGCGCATGCTGTGCGAAAACGTGGCGCGCGTTTCCTCGTGCGTGTCCTTGCCGTGCAGGATCACCGTGAAGCGGTCGGCACCGAGCTGTGCGCTTCGCTTCCACACTTTTTCCACGAACGGACAGGTGGTGTTGTAGCGGTACGGATCGATGCCGCGCTCGGCGAGCTTTTCCTGCAGCTCCAGCGTGGTGCCGAACGCGGGCACCACCACCACGTCGTCCGCCGTGAGCTCTTCCCACGGCACCAGCTGCGCGCCGGCCGGGGTGAAGAGAAAGCGCACACCCCGATCGAGCAGGTCGCCGTTGACCTTGGGGTTGTGAATCATCTCCGATAGAAAGAACACGCGGCGGTTGCCGCTTTCGGCCAGCGTCCGGTACGCAATCTCGACCGCGTTCTCGACGCCGTAACAGAATCCGAAATGGCGCGCAAGCAGGACCCGCACGGGGCCGAAGTCGAGCCGCGTCGGGGACAGGTCGCGCTTGCGCGGATCGCCGTCCTGGCGCGTCTTCTTGATGCGGGTAATGATGGGGCCCCGGTAGTTTTCCGGAGTATCAAAGCGCCGTGTCATGGTCTGATATTATACCTCATCGGTACTCATGCTTGCCGGTTACGAAGGAGGTACGTCGATGAAGGTCTTCACATTAAAACGCGTGCTCGCAGGGTCTTTGTTGCTGAACCTGGGCCTGGTGGCCGCCCTGTCGGGCGGCTTTGCCCGCGCCGACACCACCCCGTCCGGCGAGGAATTATCACCGTACATGGCGCTCATGCAGCACCATCTCCACAAGCTCGGCCTGGCGGTGCAGGCGAAAAACGCAACGCTGGCCGGTTTCTACCTCGAGGAAGTCGAGGAGACATCGGTCATCATTCAGAAGAAGTTCCCCACCTACGACAAGATCGCAGTGGGGCCGCTCATGAACGCCATGCTGGTGCCCTCGATCGCGCCGCTCGAGAAATCGATCAAGGCGTCGAACTGGGCGCTGTCGAACGCGGGCTACACCAAGCTCGTCGATTCGTGCAACAGTTGCCACACCGCCGCGCAGCACGCCTTCATCAAGATCACCGCGCCGACGCAGAACCCGTTCAACCAGTCTTTTTCGCCGCAATAAACGCCGTGAAATAATCCGGCTCATTGCCGGCCTTCCACTTGATGTTGCAACCGATGCTCGGCCTCTGCTCGAGAGGGGCCGGGCGCGCGGCGAGCACGGCGTCGATGGCCGCGCGCAGGTCGGCTCCCGTGACCGGCTTTCCGTTGGACGGCCGGCTGTCGTCGAGCTGTCCGCGGTACGCGAGCTTCTTGTCCTTGTCGAACACGTAGAAGTCGGGCGTGCACGCGGCGTGATACGCCTTCGCGGTTTCCTGCGTCGCATCGTAGAGAAACGGAAACTTCCAGCCCATTTCGCGCACCAGGGCCGCCATGTGCTCCGGTCCATCCTGCGGATGCGTATCTTCCGGGTTCGCGTTGATCCCGATGAAGGCGACGCCCTTCGGCGCATAGTCGCGCTCCAGGCGCGTGATCTCATCGCGCACGTGGATCACGAACGGACAGTGGTTGCAGATGAACATGATCACGGTGGCCGGCGCGCTGAAATCCGAGAGCGAGCGCTGCTTCCCGCTGGCCGGCTCGAGCAGCGTGAAATCGGGCGCCTTCGTGCCCAGTGGAAGCATCGTGGAAGGAGTCTGGACCATATGGATCTCCTGATGATGAAAGGGGTGTCGGTTGCCCGCCGGGCGGACGCGTCAATCTTATGTGCCGGGACGGAACCGGGCAAGCCGTGGCGGACCGGCTATTTCTTGGCGGGCGCCATCTCCGGCAGCGGCGTGGACTGGTACGCGATCAACGTTTCGACGCCGTCGCGCTCCGCGTACGTCACCGTGTAGCGACTATGGATGACGCGGGTTTTTCCGCCCGCCATCACCGTGATGCGTTGCACGCCCGTTCCCACGATGGTCGTGCCATACACCCGGTACGCCGTCTTCTCCACGTCGAACGATTTGTACACGATGGTCTTGTTGGCGAGCAGCCGCAACAGCTCGTCGCGCGTTTGCATGATGCCCGTCGCGTGCACGTAGGTGGCATCCGGTGCGATGAGCCCGGTGAGCGTCTTCACATCGGCAGCCACCATGGCCTTGCGCCGTTTGTCCTCGAGTGCGACCACCTGCGCCAGAGCGTCGGGCTTTGTCTCGACCGCGCGCGGGATGTCGGGCGGAGTCGATGTCGAATCCGCGTGCGTTGCCAGCGAATCCACGCGTGATGCGACCGAATCCGGTGGCACGGTTTGAGCGTGTGTCATGCCGCCACGCGCGATCACGACCGCCGCGACGGCGCACACGAAAAGTCTTCGCAGCAAGAACGTGCTCACGGTGCGTACGGAGTCGCGAGGTTTGGATTGGTGATGAAATCGGGATCCGAGAGCGCTCCCAAAAACTCGACGATCGAATCAATTTCAGCTTCGGTCATCGGCGCCCTGCTCCGTCTGACACGAATCAGCGGATCCACATCGAGGCCGTCGTGGAAATTGTTATAGTGCTCGACCGCTTCGCGAAGCGAAAAACGGCTGTCGTGTTCGAACACGAACCGGTCGGCGCAATTGCGCAGCGACGGGGCTTTGAACTTGCCGAGATCCGCGGGATTGCCGGTCACGTCATAGCGGCCACGATCCACCACCACCGAATCCAGCCCCGTATTGTGGAACGTACTGGTCGTGAACAGAGGGGCCTGATGGCAATGGAAACAGTCACCGCGCTCATTGTTGAACAGGCGCGCTCCACCGGCTTCCATCGCCGTGTAGCTGTCTACGCCGCGTCTCACCCTGTCGTACTTCGAGTTGAACGAAATGAACGTGCGCTCGAACTGCGCGATCGCCTTCGTCACGCGGTCCATGGTGATCTTGCTGTCCCCGAACGCGGCGCAGAACTTGTCCGGGTAGGTGGGACTGTTCTCCAGGCGCTCGATGGCGACGGGCCACGGCAGATTCATTTCGTCCTGGTTCGGAACCGGCTTGGTG
>DATNGX010000367.1:0-5132 GCA_035605755.1 Candidatus Krumholzibacteriia bacterium | reverse complement strand
CGTGACGTGGCGGCCGGAGCGCGCGATCTCAGACGCCAGCTGGACCCCCGTGGCCGATGCGCCCACGATGAGCACTCCACCGTCGGGAAGTGGCTCCGGATTCTGGTAGCGCGCCGGCACCATCTGCGCGACGCGCGACGGGAGATTTTCGGCCATACGCGGTACGCGCGGTTGGTCGCAATAACCGGTGGCGATCACAACCGTCGGCGCCTGCCACCGTCCGCTATCGGTGTCGACGCGAAATCCCGTCTCGTCGCGTTTCACCGAACGCACCGTCACGCCCTCGACGACGGGAGCCGAGAACGAGTGGGCGTACTCCTCGAGGTAGCGGATCAACTCGGGCATGGTCATGAAGCCGTCGGGATCCGCTCCGCGATACGACCAGCCTGGCAGGCGGCTCTGCCAGCGCGGGGTCAGCAGGCGCAGCGAGTTCCGACGCTCGCTGCGCCAGCGCTCGCCCACACGACCGCGCTCGAGTACGACATGATCGATGCCACGGCCGGCCAGCGATCGGCTCATGGCCAGTCCCGCCTGTCCGCCGCCGATGACGATGGTGTCCGTCCGTTTCATGACGATTCCTCTTTCGATGCGCACCGCGTGTGTCTCTAGACCAGTGCTTTTCGTTTCTTCGTTGTCGCCGCCACGAACCGCACCACGTGTTTCGCAATCGCGTTGCTCTCTTCTTCCAGAGCAAAGTGACCCGTGTCGAGAAGGTGCAGCTCCGCGTCAGGTAGATCGCTCTGGTACGCCTTCGCACCCTCCACGGTGAAGAACGGATCGTTCTTGCCCCACACGATCAGCATGGGCGGCTGGTGCTTGCGGAAATAATTTTGCCACACGGTATAGCGCGCCATGTTGCCACCGTAATCGTGAAAGAGCTCGAGCTGCACCTCGTGGTTGCCCGGACGGTCGAGCAACATCTGGTCGAACGTGTACGCGTCCGGACTGATCCGCGTCACATCCTTCGCACCGTGCGTGTAGATAAAGTTCGTGGTTTCTGGCGAAAGAAGCGCACGAACGGCGTTCTCGGTTTCCGGAGTGCGCCGGGCCCACAATTCGCGCAGCGATTCCCACGCGGCGCTCAGGCCCTCCGCGTACGCGTTCCCGTTCTGGACGATCAATGCTTCGATGACCTCAGGGTGCGCGCTGGCGATCCGAAACCCGACCGGAGCGCCGTAGTCCTGCATGTACAGGCTGAAGCGCTTGAGATTCAGATCCCCGAACAGCAATTCTGCCGTTATCCCGGCCAGGTTATCGAAGCTGTATTTGAATTCCGCGGGTGACGGCTGCGCGCTGTAGCCGAAGCCAACCATGTCGGGCGCGATGACGTGAAAATGCTCCGCCAGCTGCGGTATCAATTCCCGGAACATGTGGGACGACGACGGAAATCCGTGCAGCAACACAATGGCGGGCGCGTCCTTGCTTCCGGCTTCCCGGTAGAAAATGTCCAATCCGCGGATCCTGGTGTGTCGATGGTGTGTCACGTGATTCTCCCTTTGTGTTGGTTGATTGAAACGATTCATGCGGCGTTCACCGTGACGGCGACGGGCACGCCGTTGGTGAGGACGTCGTACACGGCGGAGCGATTACGCGACTGCTCGACGATCTTCTCCAGCACTTCGGTGGGTGCATCGCCCTTGATGCGGAAGTTCACGCGGATGCCCTGGTAGCCGTTGCGCACCTCGTCCGAAATTCCGAGGAGCCCGCGCAGATCGATGTCGCCTTCGACGGTGGACTCGACTTCGTAGAGCGTGACACCGCGCGCCGCGGCAATGTTGCCGATGCCGGCGGTGATGCAGCCCACGAGTGCGTGGAGGAGGAATTCGACGGGCGTCGGCGCCTGGTCGCGCGCGACCAGCACGGCCGGATGATCTGCGTCGTAGACAAACTCCTTCTCGTGCAGGTGCTCGCTGCCCGCACCGTAGAACGACTGGATGCGCGTGCGGCTGTGCGTGCCCTGCTGCCAGCGGTTGGTGGCGCGGAACTTGAAATTGGCAAGCTCCGGCTGCGCGGCGACCGCGTTGATGGTGGCGAAGAGCGTGGGTGTGTCGACGCCGTTGCGCGGCTGGCGCGGCGTCCGGTTTGTGGTGACTGACATGATAGGTCTCCTTTTCGGGTTTTCTCTTTGACGGCCGCCTGTCGGCGGGTAACGGCTTCCTATAAAGCACCGCGCGTACCACCCAGGCCTCGACATCTAACCGTATGTTTCATATTGAGTTGGCTCATCCGAACCGGCGGTGGCGAACGACGAATTCTCGTCGGAGACGAAAGTTCGTCGCCACGTGCGACGAAAATTCGTCGATATGTGCTACACTGAGCGCATGGCAGGAAGACGAAGGATCGACGAAGACGCAGCGCTCCGCGCTGTGGTGGAAGGGACGGTGTCCGAAACGGGCAACGACTTCTATCGCGCGCTGGTGACGAATCTTTCGCGCGCGCTCGACACACACGGTGCGTGGGTGACGGAATACGACCCCGGCACGGAGCAGTTGCGTGCGCTGGCGTTCTGGATGGGCGGGAAGTTCATCGAGGACTACGTGTACGTGCTGCCCGGCACGCCGTGTGAGACCGCCATCAACGAGGGTCGCATGGTTCACGTTCCCGACCGCGTCGTTGATCTCTATCCCGACGCACCGCCGAATCCTCTTTTCTCCGGGACGGTGAGTTACCTGGGCGTGCCCATGTTCGACGATCGTCACCGTCTCCTCGGTCACGTCGCCGTGGTGGACACGCGTCCCATGCCGGACGAGAACCGCCTGGTGCCACTCTTCCAGATTTTCGCGTCACGTGCGGCCGCGGAACTGCTGCGCCTGCGCCTGGAGTCAGATGTTCGCGAACGCGAGTCGAAGCTTTCGCGCCTGATAGACAGTGCCATGGACGCGATCGTCGAGATGGATCGCGATCTGGCGGTCACCATGATGAATCCCGCGGCCGAGAAGTTGTTCGCGGTCAACGCGGCGCGCGTGCACGGACAGCGCGTGGAACACCTGGTCGGCATGGATGCGGCGAAGGAGCTCGCCAACTTCGTCGGCGAGCTGGAACGGCGGCGTGGCGGTGATCGGCACACGTGGATTCCAGGCCTCTTCACACCCAGGCCGCCGGGCGGGGAACCGTTTCTCGCCGAGGCAACCCTGTCGTGTTACGAGGCGAACGGCCGTCCCTTCTTCACCATGTTCCTGCGCAACGTGACGGAGCGGGTGAAGGCCGAGCTTCGCATCGAGAATCTCTCCGCGCAGACCGAGTACCTCCGCGCGGAAATCGAGGAGAATCATGGCTTCGACGAAATCGCAGGACGCAGCCCCGCGCTGCGCGCCGCTCTGCAGGCAGTCTCCCAGGTCGCGCAGACCGACGCGACCGTCCTCATTCAGGGCGAGACGGGAACCGGCAAGGAGCTGTTCGCGCGCGCAATCCACAAGCGCAGCCGCCGCCACAACGGTCCGCTGATCAAAGTCAACTGCGCCGCGATTCCCGCCACACTGATCGAGAGCGAGTTCTTCGGCCACGAGAAGGGCGCCTTCACCGGCGCGACGCAGCGCCGCGACGGACGCTTCGCGCTCGCTGACGGTGGCACCATCTTTCTCGACGAAATCGGAGAGTTGCCGCTCGAGCTGCAGGGAAAACTCCTGCGCGTGCTGCAGGAAGGCGAGTTCGAGCCGGTGGGCGGATCGAAGACGCGCCGCGTCGACGTACGCGTGATCGCCGCCACCAACCGGGACCTGGAGCGCGCGGTCAAGGACGGAACGTTCCGCGAGGACCTCTATTACAGATTGAGCGTGTTTCCGCTCCGGCTTCCATCCTTGCGTGAGCGCGCGGATGATGTAGTGATCATTGCGGAGACGCTGGTGGAGAAACTGTCCCGGCAGATGGGCCGGCGCGCGCAGCCGCTTTCGTCTTCAGCCGCGGTGGCCCTCAGGAGCTACTCGTGGCCCGGCAACGTGCGCGAATTGAGAAACGTGATCGAGCGCGCGCTCATCACATCGGGGGAAGGGCCGTTGCAGTTTGACCGCGTCTTGCCTGACGCGGCGGCGGTGGTTATGGCGGGCGCTGAAATCTCAGCGCCGGCGGAAATCATGGTTGAAGACCGCATCCGCCAGATCGAGCGTATCAACATGATCGCGGCGCTCGATCGAGCAGCGTGGCGCGTCGGCGGAGACGGCGGCGCCGCCGGCCTGATCGGAATCAGTCCCTCCACGTTCAAATCGCGCATGAAGGCGCTTGGTATCCGGCGCCCCACCACGGGCTGACGGCGCGCAGCAACTCCGCTACGACCGCTCCACCAACCGATCGATCATGAATGATGATTCCTCCAGCGCCCGCTCGGTGAACTCGCCGAAGTATTCGTGCACGTCGCGGAAGGTGCGCTGCACCGCCGCGTGGTCGCGCGCCATGACGTTGTCGCGCAGGCGCTCGGCGGTGGCCACGAACTGTCCGGTGATGCGCCCGGTTTCCGGATTGGACATCTGAATCGAGGCGTACAGGTCGGGCGACTGCGCGAAGTGGCGCGCGGTCATGAACAATTCCATGAGATACACAGGCGACGTGAACCGTAGTGTCTCCGCCAGGGGTACATCAAGCGCTGCCATCGTCGATCCCATGACTTCGGTGGCGTAGTGGGTGAGCACCTGCACGATGGACATGACGCGGTCGTGCGTTTGTGCATCGGTGTCGACGACGGTGAGACCGCGTGCTTCCAGCATGGTTCGGAGCCAGCGCAGCCATTCGTCGCCGCGGCCATTCACCAGGGCCACCCGCTGGCCCTGCAGTGAGTGAACCGAAGGACCAAAGATGGGGTGCGTCCCGGCGACGGACGCGCGTGAGGATTCGAGCATTGCTTGCATGGGCGCGATCTTGACCGACGTGACATCCATCAGCAGCGCGTCGGGCCGGACCAGCGGGCCGATCTTGCGAATCACATCCACGGTCACATCAATGGGTACGCTCACCACCACGACATCTGCCGTGCGCGCGGCTTCTTCGGCGGTAAGCGGCGTGTCGACGTCGGAGATCATCACGGCGTGGCCGAGGTCGGCGAAGAGGTTCGCCATGCAGCGGCCCATGCCGCCACGTCCGCCGATGATGGCGACGGTGCGCGGCTCGATGTTCATGGGCACCTGTGCCCGCAATGATGCCTG
>DATNGX010000366.1:0-9968 GCA_035605755.1 Candidatus Krumholzibacteriia bacterium | reverse complement strand
CGACCAGCGCGTCGGTCAGGCTGTAGCGCGCGGGGGCATCGAGCATGACGCCGAGATCGCCGAAAGGAAGGCTCATGTCGACGAGCACCACCTTGGAGTCGCTGCGCTGCGCGAGGGCCAGGCCGAGATTGGCGGTGAAGGACGTCGCGCCGATCCCGCCCTTGGACGAGACCACCGACATCACCTTGCCGCGCTTCTTGTTGGAAAGCGTGACGCCGGAAAGCTGTCGGATGTGGCTGACGGCCTTGTCGAGCTCGGCACCGTCGATCGGGCGCGGCACGAATTCGTGCGCGCCGGCGCGGATGCAGGAGAGGACCAGCTGCGGCGACGCTTCCGTCGCGCTCACAATGATTCCGGTGCCGGGGAACTCGCTGCGAATGCGTCGCACGAACTCCATCGCCGGCGTGGCCTGGAACGGCAGCTCGAGCAGGACGAGATCGGGCTGCAGACTGCGCGTCAGGCGCAGCCCCGCGGCGATGTCCTCCGCCTCTCCAACCACCCGTACACCCTTGCCATTCGCCCACTGTTTCACGGAGGCGGACACTGCAGCGTCGCTGTCGATGACGACGAGTCTCAAATTACCGGTCGAAGCCATGATTTATCTCCCGGGGCACTGCCCCTCATTCCACCAATGCGAGACCTTTGACGAACGTGCCCGGGTTCTGCACCGTGCACTTGGGACCGTCGATGGTCGCTGTAATGAAGCGGCCCGTGACGTCGCCGTTACCCTGCACACCTTCGATGAAGAAGGCGCCGATTTTCGTGATGGTCACGTAGTTGCGACCCGCGGTCGGAGGCGAGAGCGGATCGAAGAACGGCACCAGGATGATGCGCGGGCTCCTTCCGAACGCCGAGCCTTCAATGCCCCTCGTGCTGGAGTTCCAGTACGCACCCGGATCCTGATCCACCAGTTCCTGCACACCCTGCTTGGTGGGGCCCACCATGTTGCCGGGCTCAACCTGAAGCTGATCGCCTTCGCCCACGAAGTAGGGATTGCAGTTGGAGATGTTCCAGCGGTAGTCCGCGCCGCCACTCTGCGGGTTGACGCCGCAACCGCAATTGAGCGGCGGCAGATCGATGGGGAAGAACTGTCCCGGTGCAATCGCCGACTGCGGATTGCCGACCTTGAGCACGATGGTGCTGCCGATATCGCCGGGGGCCTGATATCCCGTGGTGATGGGATCGTAGGGCTCGCCGGCGTCGACGCGGTTGTTGCCGTTGGTGTCACCCCAGCGATCGGGAACCGCCCACGGCTTGACGCACTGCGACTCGCACACGTCGTACACTTCGGCGACCGCGTGAGCAGTCACGTCCGTGAGATTGTTGCTGTTCTGATCCACGATGCGCAGGAAGTACGCGACGAGTGCGTCGCCGGTGCCCTGCGTGCGGTGTGTCTGCACACGAATCTGGGTGGCAGTCGGGAACGTGACATCCGCCGCCGTGATGATGACGGGACGCTTGATGTCGAGCTCGGCCAGGTTGTTGGACGCGATCGCAATGGCACGATCGGTCGCAAGCGCCTGGCTGCCGCCGCCGACGAGACCCGTCGCCCCGGCCAGCGCGGCGGCGTCGGCCGCCGCCTGCAGCTGGTTCTTCGTGGTCATCATCATGGCGCCGTCGATGATGAGCGCGGAGAAGGCGAACATGGCCACCAGCGCCACCGCAGCCATGATGATGATGCTGCCGCGGTTATTGCCGAGAGGTGTTCTCTTCACAAGTCTCATCATCGTGCGCTTCATTGCGATCACTTTCCTTTGGAGTCGGACTTCGAATCAGAATGAATATCTTCCGGACGAACGTTCATGTCCTGCGGCCCCGCTCCCGGCAGATCGATCTTGGCGCCTTCGGGCAGCGCACGCACCAGGCGCGGCGACACCACGATCAAAAGCTCGCTCTCTTCTTTCTGCGTCTGCACATCGGTGAACAGATAGCCGAGCAGGGGGATGTGTCCAAGAATCGGAATCCTCTTGTGGATTTTGGTCTCGGTGGTCTGAATGAGACCGCCGATCACGAGACTCTCCTGGTCGGACAGCTCCACCGTGGTCTGCGCCCGGCGCACACGGATGGCCGGAATCCGGAAGCCCGACAGCAGCACCGCGTTGTTGTAGTCGAGCTGGCTGACTTCGGGCGACACCACGAGGTTGATGACACCGGTGTCGACGATGGTCGGGACGAAGTGAACCTTGGTGCCGAACTCTTTCCACTCGATGGTGACCGTCGTGCCGGTGCCGTTGGGCGTCACCGCTACGGGCACCGGAATCTCGCCGCCCGAGAGGAACTGCGCCTCTTCGCCGCTGGCGGCGATCACGGTGGGCTCGGCAAGGATCTTGAGGGTGCCGTTGGTTTCCAACGCTTTGATTGCAGCCGCAATCTGGTCGGTACCCTTGATGTAGCTGAACAGCGCATTGGCCTGGTCAGCCGGAATGGGCACCGGAGACGTCGCGCCGGCCCACGTCGCACCATTGTGCTCGGTCTGGCCGAAGAAGTTGAAACCAAGCTCGAGCGCCTTCTGGCGGTTTACTTCGGCAAGCTTCACGCGCAGCTCGATCTTCTGATCGCTGAACGGACCGCGCACGGTCACGTTGAACGTGCGCGAGTTGTTCGCGTCGTCCCACAGAACCAGGGTCGTGAGGCCGATCTTCTTGCCGTTCACCAGGACTTCCTGGGGACCGGCGACCACCACGTCGGCGATGTCCGAGTTGGCGATGGAGACCGTCTTCACCTTGGTGTCGAGCTTGTGGGTGACCGACTGTCCCACGATCACGTTGATCTGGGGATTGTTCGCCTTGGCCGCGTGCGCGACCGAGGGAACCGCGAGTGCGACCACAAGTGCGAGCCGCGAGATCGCTCGTATTGTTTTCGTCAACGGGGACATCTTGAACTCCATTTCGATTGAGAAATTGCCGGTGATTGCCGGACGGGTTAATCCTTGTCCTTCGCCGGTACCGGCGATTCCTGTTTTTCGATCTTGCCGTTGCGAATGACGGTGAACGTCGGCTGCTCTTCCTTGACGGGCACGGGCTCGGCCGCGGTGACCTTCACGGGCGCCTGGCGGTACACGACCTTGGTGTCGGGTTTGTCGCTCTTCATGCCCATGACCGTGCGCACGTCCTTGGAAGTCGCCTGCGTGATGCTGCGGTCGACCGGGTTGCGCAGCGAGAGGTGGACGCTGCCCTGGTCGACGGCGAGTGCAAGCTTCTCCGCGCCGTCCGGATTGACGAGCACGGTGACCGTCTGCACGGTGACGTTCTGGTTGTTCTTGGTCTCGGTCTTCACACCGGCGGCGAGGACTTCGAGATCCTGGAGAATGGTGTTGGTCACGGCATTCATGCTGCCGGCCGCGTTGTCGATGGTGACAAGAATGTCGACGCGGTCGCCGGGGAGCACGAAGCCGCTGACGCCGGTCACTTCGTTGACCTTGAGGCTCATGGCGCGCATGTCGGCGGGCACGCGAACGGAGAGACCGCCGCCGATGGCGCTGAGCTTCGAGGCGAGGACCGGCTCGCCGGCGACGACGAACACTTTCGTCGTCTGGCTGAGCACGCTGTCAACGCTCGAGTAGCTGCCAGCGGGCACGGCGCCCTTCGGGAAGTCCACCACTTTCAGGTGCTCTTCCTTGAGCATCGTGCCGAAGGTGAGGTCGCTGCTCGCGACCACTACCGGCGACGTCACCGTAGCACCCGCTTCGGCGCCCGGCACGGTCTTGAGGTAGAGATACACACCGGCGGCTGCCATGCTTGCCATGACGAGCGCCAGTACGATGAAGATGAGTCCACGTTTGTCCATGACCTTACCTACCGTTTGCGTCTTTCTCTACGACTCGTGTCGCATGATCGACGTCGTTCGCAAAGGAATTGTGCCTCTGAAGGAAAGAACCCGTACGGAAAAGACTTCAAACTCCGTCTCCACCGTCACACTTACGCGCCGATTCAGGTCGGCGGGATCGGGCGGTACCACGGTGATGACCGAAGGCACCACACGAGCTGCATCGCATACGTCCTGTACGCGCTGAGTAACCGCCGCAACATCAGGTGCGGTCACTGCCGCCAGTCGCACGCCTTCACGCGCGGCCGACGTAAGAATGTTCATCGTCATCCAGGCTCGTCCGAACTCGGTGATGCCGAAGCACACCAGGAGCAGAATCGGCAGCACAAGTGCGAACTCGATTACAGCTTGCCCGCGAGTAGACCGAATGACGGCAGGGATGCCCCTAGCCATGCGTAACCTGCCAGTGTTGTGAGCGACCCGATTGCGATGGCCACGCCGTACGGCATTGTTGTCACCGTGCGGGCAGCGTTCGCCGGCTCTTCCGGAACTTTTTTGCCCTTCAGAAACGGAAGCCCGACGAGGAAAAGACTGAAAAACTCCGCCAGTAGCTGACCACGTTGCATGAGGAGTGCCATTGCGAGCAGTCCTCCCAGAATCGCCGAAGCCAGCATCGCGACGACAGCTGCGACCGGACCGAAGAACGCGCCGACCGCAGCCGCAAGCTTCAAATCGCCCATTCCGATTCCCTTGCCGAAGTGGACGATCAGGAGAATGACCGGGGCAATTATTGCCCCCAGGAGCGCCAGGCCGAGACCGGCCCAACCTTGAAATGCAAAACGAACGATGAGAGCGGCACAGAATGCCGAGAACGTAAGGGTGTTGGGGATACGCCTCGAGCGCACGTCGGTGACGATGGCTATTCCGACCACAACTGCGATCAGAATTGCTGACAACACTTCCATTGTGGTCGCGTGCATCGTGTACCTCCGCGGACAGGAGGCGTACCCCCGTCCCTTTGGGTTGACTACGTGAGCGCGTTCTGAACGCGAACGTAGATCGCATTGACGAGAGGACCAATGGCGCGGAGCGCGGCGATGGCGACAATCGAAATGAAGGCAGCCAACAGAGCGTACTCGACCATGTCCTGTCCGTCTTCTTCACGGACAAAGCGATTCAGGTATTTCATGATTTCCTTCCTTTCAGAAGGTAGGAGCGAGAGAGTGAACGCGCCGATTTAGAACACGTATCCGACGATTGTTTCGCCGGACGTGGCGGTATAAGGCAACCCATGTGCCAGCGAGTTTTTGCCCCGCTCGAGAACGTCATGAAATGACGCAAACCACGCACTGATAACCAACTAGTTCAATCCGCGCAGACGCCGGTTTGAGGCGTTCCCAGGCTGCACCTGAGTCACACGACCCGAGTACATGGTGGTTAAAAGCGCCCAATCTCCCTTTGGTGAAATGGCGCATGGCGTCTGATTCCTTTTTGTTCCTCGTCGTGGATGATCCGGCCGGTCGGTTCCGCGCTGTGTCTCATCGCGGTGTGAAAAACGGGTCTAATCCTCCAAAAAGCAGCTCGCGCGATGCGCGGCGCAGACGTTTTCATCCGCGGTCGCGATTACCGAGCGCAGATAGTGTGTGCCGTCATCGTGGAGAAGAGCGAGGTCGACGGGTGCGCCGAACGGACCGTCGGGTCCGATCCGCATGACCACCGGCCGGTGCGCGTGGTGCTCGTCGGGATTCTGTTTGACCACCACGGCGAGCTCGCCATTGTCGAGCTCGACCGCACTGCCGACGGGGTAGAGCCCGAGGGCCCGAACCAGGGCACGGACCACCAGCGGATCGAAAATTTTGCCGGCCATCTGATGGAGAAAGCGGAGCGCCTTGCCCGGAGCAAGCGGCTCGTTGCGATAGCTGCGCGCGGTGGTCATGGCGTCATAGACGTCGGCGACCGTGACGATACGCGTGTGCCGGTGCAGGTCCCAGCCGCCGGGCTTGGGTGGGTACCCATCGCCCGAAAACTGAACGTGGTGCTGCAACGTCACGAAGAGGGGACTCGAGATCATGCGCAGCGAGCGCACGCGTGCCAGCTCGGTGACACCCAGCATGGGGTGCCGGGTCATGGCCTCCCACTCGGCCGGTTCCAGCGCATCGGCCTTGTTCAGAACAGCCAGGGGCACGTGCATCTTGCCGATGTCGTGCAGAAGGCCCGCGATTCCAATTTCAGCGATCTCCGACTTGGGAAGCCCGAGCCGGTCGGCGATGACCATGGACGTGACGCTCACGTTGACCGAATGGGCGAAGGTGTACTCGTCGTAGTTCTTGATGCTGGTGAGACCGACGAGCACCGACTCGTCGACCTGGATGATGTCGGCCATACGCTGGGTAAGACGCAGCGCTTTGGTCACCTGGATGGGATGTTTCTGCTCCACCGCGCGCATCACTTCGCCCATGAACATGACCGCGCGCGACATGGCCTTGTTGCTTTCCTCCTGGATCGACTTCTGGTCGATGCGCGTGTCGCGCAGCGCCTTCACGCGTTCGATCCATTCGGTGAGCCGGATCCTGGTGATGCCGGCCTCGGAGAGTCCGTGCGCGAGAGCGCCGAATGCATCTTCCTCGGCGGGATCCGCGAAGAACACCTGCACGAAGCGACCGAGCTCCCCGGCATCCACGTCGGGCGTGATATCGATCTCCTCGACGTGCCGCGCCTTCATGCTGTCGATCACGAACAGCACGGGGGCGATGTGCTGGGAATCGACGACGACGCGAACGTCGTTGACGACCAGGAGGTCGGTCACGACCGCGATCGTGAGCCGCCCTTCCGCGTGTCCGAATTCACGAATTACGTGGAGAAGCCGCTCCAGTGCCGCCTGGGTGGCGCGATTGGTCATGGCGTGAATGCGAACCGTGCGGCTCACGCTGAAGATCGCGTTTGCCAGCTCCGGGCCCAGCCGTGTTGCGTTCGTCGTGCCGGGGGAATCGCTCACAGCACGTCCTTCTCGGCCGAAATCTCGGACGAATCGCGCAGCTCCGGATTGGCCCTCTGTCTGGTGGCGTGCGCGGCCTTGGTTCGCACCAGTGTGTCCGCATCGGCGCCGAGAACATCCAGGAGGCGCTGCGCGTCGGGTCCGGGCACGTAGCGCAGAGCGGTGATCGCCAGCAGTTTGTCGCGCCGCAGACGGCTCTTCTGTACCGTGAAAAGGTGCTTTTTTTCCACCATGGCGCGAAGCCGGGGCAGCGCGTTGAATCCGCACAGACGGCCCAGCGCCCGAAACATCAGCTCCAGCTCTTCCGGAGATCGCGTCTGCGCGGACTCCGCGAAACACAACGTCTCGACGGCGTCAGCGACGAGCGGGTTGGTCATATGTCCGGCTGCGCTCCATGCGCGCTGGCGAACGGCGGCGTTGTCGTCGTGCAAGAGCTTGCACAGGAGCTGTGCCGGCTCATCACCCGGAATCTTCACCAGGAGATCGATGGTGCCGCGCCGGATCTGCGGATCGGCCGCTGCCAGCATCCGGTGCACAACGGGCGTGATGGCAGGGCTCGCCGCGGAGCCCAGGAGATGCACGACATCGCGCGCGAGACGAGGATTGTCGACGTCGATCGCGTCGGTGGTGATCGAGCGCACATCGAATCCAGGTATCGAAAGCAGGAGTGCGCAGCCCTGCTCATGAATGGCATCGTCGGCGTGACGCGACAGCAATTCCCACACGGCGCCGGCGGCATTGGTTCCCGTGGCCCGGAAGTAACGGATGAGATCCAACGGCGAGTTGCCTTCGCGCGAGCCCCGCGCCAGCGTCAGCAGGTATTCGGGATTCGCGAGCTCGGCATGGATGCGCCCGGGAAGCGGGGAGAATGGCGCCTCCCGCGATTCGGTGCGCAACTGTGCCGCCAGCTCGAGGGTGGCGGTCAGTGTGGCCACGTGGCCTTCGTCGCGGATGTAGTGGACGATACGCTCGATGGTGTCCATGACGTCGCGAATGACGGGTGGTGAACACGCCGCGCGTGTGAAATCGAACATGATGCGCAGAAAGCACAGGAGCTCGTCGTCGGTGCGCGGCGCGCTCCAGCGTGTCATCTCCGCTTCGTCGATGCGCAGTGCACCGCGCAGGATGTGCTGCATGGCCCGTTCGTTCTCGAGGCTCCCCGCCGGCCCCGCGTGCGCGGCCAGCGCCTGGTAGTAGTCGCCGATCGGCTCCAGCGCCGCATCGTGCTCGCGCGTGATTCGTTGCTGCGTTTCCGCCGACGGCATGTCCCGGTGATCGTTGGCGCGCAGCGGTTGCTCGCGCTGGGTCGGACTGGCGCCGTTGCCTTCGCCCTCGCCGGCATCGCTCTGCTCGTCCAGAACGCGGTACGAGATGTTGGAGAGCTCGGCGTGCCACAGAGCGGTGGCGATGTCGAACTGGGTGGATGGACTGTACAGCGCTTGCTTCAGAACCCGCGCCAATGCCTCGAGCTCGGCGCGCTCCACGCTGCGCACAACGCTCAGCTCACCGACGCCATCCTTGTACAGCAGAAAGGCGATGCTTTCGGTGTTGGGACCGATGTCGTAAACGACCTGGTCGCGCCAGAGCAACTGGTACTGCGACACGACGAGCAGGAGCTCGGGTTCGTTTTCGAAGTAGGAACGGAATGACTGTTCGAAGGCGCGGGCAAATTTGACCAGGTTGGGATTGTTGCTCTGGTAGATCGCCTGCGCACCGATGAACTTGGCCAGCGACGCAAAAATCCCGCGCACCTTGTCGAGGTTGCCAAGGTCGGTGCGGGCGGCCGGATGGCCGTCTCGAGCGGAAGCGGGGGCATGCGTGTTCATGGTTGAAACGCCCGGCTTTGTGCAAGGCGTATGCCACGAACGCAGCAGGCAGTTGGTCAGACCGGCCTGCGTTGAGAATCCAGTTAACGACGAGGAAAGAAGTTCAGGGTGCGATGCGCGCGGGGCGCGCGGCCCGGGCGCGACGCTCGCGCCGCCACGCCGCCGGCGACTCGCCGACGGCACGCCGGAACGCGCGCGAAAAGGCCGCCTCGTTCTCGTAGCCCACGTGGAGTGCCACCTCGATCACCTTGGCGTCGGTGTCGCGCAGTGACGCCGCCGCCAACTGCATGCGCCAGGCGGCAAGATACTGCATGGGCGGCTGTCCGATGAAATGGACGAAACGCTCGTGCAGCGACGAGCGCGAGAGACCCACTTGTTCGCCGAGGCGCTCGATGGTCCACGCGTGCGCGGGCCGGTCGTGCATGACGGCGAGCGCGCGTCCGACCGATGCATCCCGCATCCCCGCCAGCCATCCGGTCGCGTCCGCCGGCATGCTGTCGACGTACCGGCGCAGCACCTCGACGAACAACATCTCGCTCATGCGCTCGAGCACGGCCTCGCCGCCGGGGCGTTTGCGGTTGGATTCCTCGACCACGGAGCGGAGAAATGTGCCCACCCATGAGCTCTCCTGCGCCAGCCCGCGCATCTGAATGATGCGCGGCAGCGCGGCCAGAAGCGGATTGAACGGACGCGCATCGCAGCCCAGGAAACCGCACACGATGGTGGTCTTGTCGCGGCCGCCGCCGTCGAGAAGCGCTGTCATGTCGCCCTCATCGTTCATGTTGAGCGCGAACGGCAATTGGGGTGGTCGTGGGGTGAAGAAAACGCCGGGGTCGACATTCTTCGCGCGCAAACCCGGTGCGCTCGACATTACATGCGCGTCACCCTGCGGGAAAATGACGAGGTCGCCTTCGTCGAGACGCACGGGTGTTTCCCCGGCAATTGCTGCCCAGCACGAGCCGCGCGCTACGCCGTGAAACTCCATCATGTGATCCACCCCGGGCAGGATGGCCGGGATAACTTCCTGCTGGTTCGGTGTTTCCGCCACCCAGGGGTGTGCACCTTCGACATAGAAGAAGAGCGCGCCGCGCAGACGCACGGCGCGAAGCAGGTCCGACAGGGTGTCGCCACTCATTATATAGCGCTCTCCATGGAAGGTTGGTGGACCCCGGTGGGGGGCAAGTACCGGACGATCAGCACAATTTGACCGACACGCGGCAGGGCGTCAAGTCGCTGCACTTTGAGATATTGCGTCCATGGGAATGGGCCCATGCAGAAAACACGAATGGAGAATGATCATGCAAATCATCGAAACCCCAGGTTCGACCGATTACCAGGCCATCAAGGCCAGACAGCAGGCCATGTGGGCGTCGGGCGACTTT
>DATNGX010000365.1:0-3580 GCA_035605755.1 Candidatus Krumholzibacteriia bacterium | reverse complement strand
CTGATCGCGCAGCGCCCCCGGAATCCCGCGCCCCGTATCCCGCACCGTCACGTCGACAAACCCCGCGCTCGCCGAGCGCCGCGCGGCAATTTCGATCTTGCCGCCCCCTTCGCCCAAAGCGTCGATGGCGTTCTTCACCAGATTCTCGAACACCCATTCCAGGAGCTCTTCGTTTCCGCGCACGCGCACGTCGCCTTCGCATGACAACGCCAGCGTCGAGGTCGAATTCAGCGTCGGCAGTCGCTTCAAGAAATAGGCGACCGTCCGTTCCAGCGCGGGTTTCATGTCCACGACCACCAGCTCCGGCGTCGCGCCGATCTTGCTGAAGCGCTCCGTGATCTTCTGCAGCCGGCCGATGTCGACTTCCATCTCGCCCACATAGCCCACCGTCTCGGTATCACCGCGATCCGAAGCGTGGTCCTTGATGACATGCACCCAGCCCAGCATCGCGGACAACGGAGTTCCCAGCTGGTGCGCGGTCTCGCGCGCCATGCCCACCCAGATCGATCGTTGCTCGCTGAGTTTCAAATAGCGCAGCCCCTGAATCGCGACCGCCATGAACACGAGAAAGATGGCCAGCAGAACAAAGGGCATGTAGCGCAGCTCGCGCTGCAGCGCCGACGGCCCGAAGTGCACATAGCTGTTCGTATTGTTGGCGCCCACCACCTGGATCGGGATGGGCGGGTTGGTCTTGTCGTACCCGCGATAGAGCTGCACCAGCTTCGTGAGCTTCGGCGTCGGCGGATGGTCCGGATCCATGGTGACGAGCATGTCGAGATCTTCCGCGGTGCGCGGGTCGACGGGCACGTTGTGCCAGAGAATCGGTTTCCCATCCAGCACCGTGATGATGATGGGCAGATCGCTCTCTTCGACCACGCTGCGCAGTTGCGCCAGCGAGCCGTCGTCGGCCACCTCAAACAAGACGTTCGACATGTAGCGCGAGAACAACCGGCTGGTGGCCTCGGCGTTAAGGCGCATGCGCGAGATCAGATGATTGGAATAGAGGAGCATGGCCAGGATGAGCACGGCCACGCCGAGGAACAGATAGCCCTTGAGCCAGAATCGAAGATTGCCACCGGGTGAGTGCGCCATGTTCAAGCGCTAACCCAGATACTCCTGCCCGCGCATGTAGGGGCGAAGGCGCGCAGGAATCTTCACGCGCCCGGTGGGCGTCTGATGCACTTCGAGGATGCTCGCCACGACGCGCGGCAGCGCGAGGCCGGAGCCGTTCAGTGTGTGAACGAGTTTGTACTTGTCGTCGCCTTTCTTGAGGCGAATCTCGGCGCGGCGCGCCTGGAAGTCTTCGAAGTTGGAGCACGAAGAGACTTCCAGCCACTTGCCCACACTCGGCGCAAACGTTTCCAGGTCGTAGCACTTGGCGGCGCCGAAACCCATGTCGCCGCCGCACAAAAGCACCACGCGATACGGAAGCTCGAGCGCGTCGAGGATGGCCGTGCCGTCTTTCACCAGTGACTCCAGCTCATCGTATGACGAAGCGGGGTGCGTAAGCTTCACCATCTCCACCTTGTCGAACTGGTGCACGCGCAAAAGCCCCCGCGTGTCGGCGCCGTACGAACCCGCTTCGCGACGGAAGCACGGGCTGTACGCCGTGTATTTGATGGGAAGCCGGTCACGCTCCACCACCGATTCGCGCTCCAGATTGGTGACCGGCACTTCCGACGTCGGAATCAGGAACAGATCGTCGGGCATGCAGTGGTACATGTCCTCTTCGAACTTCGGCAGCTGTCCCGTGCCCGTCATGGAGGCGCGACTCACCAGGTACGGAACCAGCACTTCCTCGTAACCCTGCTCGGCGTGAATCTCAAGCATCATGTTGATGAGCGCGCGACACAGCCGCGCACCGTCACCGCGAAACACTACGAAACCGCGGCCAGACACCCGCGCGCCAGCCTCAAGATCTAAAATGCCCAGCTTCTCCCCGATCTCCCAGTGCGGCAAAACACCCTCAAACGGGGCGCGCGCTTCTCCGACCGTACTCACGACCACGTTTGCACTACTGTCAGCGCCATCCGGAACACTTTCATGAGCCAGATTGGGAACCGTGAGCAACAGCGCATCCAGCTCCTGCTCGATGTCCTTGCTGCGCGCTTCGAGCTCCTTGATCCGGGTGGAGATTTCGCGCGTCGCGGCCGAAGCGGCCGCAATGTCTTCGCCCGCCGCCTTGCGACGGCCGATCTCCTCCGACGCCGCATTGCGCTTCTGTTTCAACTCTTCGACGGACTGGAGATTGTCGAGCGCTTCGCGGTCGAGCGCAATCAACCGCTCGACGTCGACGGTCGAGCGTTTGCGCGCGAGCCCCGAACGCAGACGGTCGGGGTCTTCCCGGATAAGCTTGCGATCGATCACGGAATAATCAGGCGAGGCGGAATTCTTCGATCACTTCGCGGCCGCCGGCTTCGAGAATCTCTTTGGCCAGCGTGCTGCCGAGGTCTTCCTCGTTGCCCATCGATCCTTTCACCATGACCTGGATCTTCTCGCTTCCGTCCGGATACGCCACCATGCCTTCGAGCTCGATGGCCTTGCCTTCGATGCTCGCCAGCACGGCGACCGGCGCGGAAGCGTCCACACCGACGTGCTCGAGGAACGACCACTCGGCGCGCAACATGGCGTGCGTCGCGGGATCGTTGATGCTCTGCACCACGTCGCGGAACTGATCCTCGGAGGATCGGATGAGCACGGCGAGGGCACCCTGCCCCGCCGCGGGAACACAAACCTGATTGGTGAGAAGCTCGGACACAAATTCCTGTTTGTTGAGGCGCTCCACATCGGCCGCCGCCAGCACGGCGCAGTCGACAGTACCGCCCTTCACTTTCTGCAGCATGGAATCGACGCTGCCCTGCGTGCGCACAATCTTGAGATCGGGCCGGTAGTAGCGAAGCTGCGCTTCACGCCGCAAAGACGACGTCGCAAGCAAAGCGTTTTCCTCCAGCTCGTCCAGGATCATGCCGTTGTTGGCGACCACCGCGTCCACCGCCGTCATACGCCGTGTGAGCGCGCCGATGGTGAGGCCCGACGGAAGCCGCGCCGGCAGATTGGACGCCTCCAGGACGAGCGCATCGCACTCGCCGTTCACGAGACGTGACAACAACAGCGCCAGACGCTCCGCCGAAGCCGGCAGCGATTTGGAATTCTTGAGTGATTCGGATTCGGCGGCGGAAACGAAATCGATCGCGTGTTTGGGGCCGTGCGATTCGAGCCCGCGGATCACTTCTTCAAGCTGAACACGCGAGAGCTGATCGACGTCGCCGGCAATTCGACATGTAGTTTTTGTCGTCACACTATTTCCGTCCGAGGCGTGGGGAGTGCACTGCCGCAACAGAGCGTGTGGGCGACCCTAGCACAGCACGTTGAGAGCGTCAACGCACCGAGGGCCGGATAGCGTAATCAGTGTGAAAGGAAGCGCTAGCGGCTGACCGACGTCCGGCGTTCCTGAAGGCCGGCCGTGAACGTCGGCTGAAACGGGATCGTCTTTGCGCCCACGTGCTCCGCGGCGGCGGCTGCGGCCACGGTGTATTCCTCCACCATCATACGGAGGAACGCGATGTAGGCCAGCGACGTG
>DATNGX010000364.1:0-2986 GCA_035605755.1 Candidatus Krumholzibacteriia bacterium | reverse complement strand
CGTCATGGTCCGCGAGCTGGGTGTCGAGATCGATACCGAGCTGATCCGCATCAGCGAGCGGGCGCCCGAGGGGGTCGAGGAATTTCCCATCCTCGAGTTCGAGGGTCGCTTTGCCTTCGTGAGTGTGAACGTGGTGTCGTCGCGTGAAGGCCTGCGCGCGGAAGTCGAGCTCACCCGCGAATCGCTGCACGCCTTCGGCGCCGCTTTTAGTGAGAACATCGCCATGCCGGTCTGGGCGGTGGTGGCGGAAGCGACGCTGCGCGCCATCTCGGAATATCTTGACGATGCAGTCCGCCTGTGTTTGATTGGCGTCGTCAAAGCGCCGCTCGGCGACGACGAAGCCATGCTGGTTCGCGTCGATGTCGTGACGTCGCGCTGGACGAAGAGTCTCGCCGGATGCGCGCTGGTGGGCGGTCACGACAATCAGAGTGTGGTGTTCGCAACCCTCGATGCCGTCAACCGCGTGAGCGGCAAGCTCGAATTCAAAACGTCGATCGAATACAAAATCCAGTGACATTCCATTGAAAGGTGAATTCCGAGAATCGCCGGCGGCGTTCAAGGTCTACTACTTCACCTTCATCGTTCTCGGTTTCCTCCTTTTCGCCTGGCTCGTCCGCGCCTTTCCGCTGCAGCGCTTCCCCGAAGTGCTGCTGTTCACGTTCCTGATCGTCATTGCCGATTCGGCGCAGATCACGCTGCCGCGCGGCGGAGCCTCCATCTACGCCTCGAGCCCCTTCGACCTGGCCGCCATCGTGCTGCTGGGGCCGGCGGCCGCGGTGCTCGTGGAAGCCATCGCCTCGTTCTTCACCGAAGTGATCGTGCAGCGTCGCGCGGCGATGAAGTACGCCTTCAACGTGCCGCTGTTGATCGCCACGGTGGGGGTCGCGGGCGTCACCTACTGGTCGTTCCCCGAAGCGTGGCGCTCGCTGGACTCGCCGCGCTTCCTGGTGCCGCTCAGCGTCTCGGCGGTGGTGTATTACCTCGTCAACACCACCGCGGTGAGCCTCGTGATTGCGCTGCGCGCGACCAAGAGCGTGTTCCACATCTGGAAACAGAACTACATGTGGACGTTCTTCCACATCTTCGCGTTCATTCCCATCGGCGCCATCATCGCGCTGGTGTACACAGCCTTCGGCAAATGGACGCTGCTGCTCTTTCTGGTACCCGTGTTCCTCGCGCGCTACAGCTTCAAGCTCTACATCGAGATGAAGGAGGCGCACATCAACACGGTGGCGGCCTTGACCTCCGCCATCGACGCCAACGACCCCTACACGCACGGTCACTCCTACCGCGTCTCGCGCTATGCGCTGCGCGTCGGGCGCGCGCTGGGACTGCCCGCGCGTGATCTCGAAATTCTCGAATATGGCGCGCTCCTCCACGACATCGGCAAGATTGCCATCAAGCACGATATCCTGCTCAAGAAGGAGCGCCTCACCGACCAGGAGTTCCTGAGCTTGAAGCAGCACCCGACGGTGGGCGCCGACATCGTGGAGAACCTCAAGTTTCTGCGCGAAGCGGCCGTGCTGGTGCGGTATCATCACGAGCAGCCCAATGGCCGCGGTTATCCGGAAGGATTGCGGGGCAACGACATTCCGCTCGGCGCGCGCATCATCCTGGTGTGCGACGCCTTCGACGCCATGACGTCGGATCGTCCGTACCGCAAGGGGCTGCCGGTCGAGACCGTCGTCGCGCAGCTGGAAAAATTTCGCGGCGAACAATTCGACAACGAGATTGCAGGCGTTGCACTCGACCTGATAAAGCGCGGTGAATTCCCGGTGATCGTGGAGAACGATCCGACCACCGCCATCTACGAATCCTTGCAGGAGCGACTCTGAGATGCGTTATCGCGAATCCGGTGTGGACATCGACAAGGCCAACGAAGCCACCAAAGCCATCGCCCGTCTGGTGAAAAAAACCTGGAGCCCGGCCGTGCTCTCGTCCATCGGCAGCTTCGGCGGGTTGTTCGAGGTTCCTTCCGGCTACACCCATCCCGTGCTGGTGAGCAGCATGGACGGCGTCGGTACCAAGATCATGGTGGCGCGCGCCGCCCGGCGTTATGACACGGTGGGCCAGGACCTCGTCAATCACTGCGTCAACGACATCCTGGTGCAGGGAGCGAAGCCGCTCTTTTTTCTCGATTACGTCGCGGCCGGAAAGATCGATCCGGCGATGGTGGCGGACGTGGTCAGAGGTCTCGCGCTGGCGTGTGAAGAGAATGGTTGCGCGCTGATCGGCGGCGAGACCGCGGAGATGCCGGGTCTCTACCAGGAAGGTGACTTCGATCTCGCGGGCACCATCGTGGGCGTCGTGGAGCGCGACCAGATCATCGACGGCGCGCGCATCACGCCGGGCGACGTGATCTTCGCGCTGCCGTCAAACGGTCTTCACACCAACGGATATTCGCTCGCGCGCCGTGTGATGTTCGACGTCATGCAGCTCGACATCGATGCGCGCGTGGAGAGCCTCGGCGCCACCGTGGCGGACGAGCTCCTGCGCGTACACCGCTCGTACCTCTCGCCTGTCATGACGCTGCGTGAGAAGCTCGATATCAAGGGGCTCGCACACATCACCGGCGGCGGCATTCTGGAAAACCTGCCGCGCATCTTTCCCGAAGGGTGTGCCGCGCGTATCGAAAAGGGCACCTGGCCGGTGCCCGCAATTTTCGATCTGATTGCGCGCGAAGGTGAAGTCGTAGAAGGAGAGATGTACCGCGTCTTCAATATGGGCGCGGGGATGTTGATCGTGGTTTCCGCCGCCGACGCATCCAGGATGCCGTCGCGCATCGAGAACCTCGATGTCCACCGCGTCGGCACCATCGTCAAAGGCGAGGGCGACGTAACCCTCGTTTAGCCGGCCTCAGGGACCCGCGACCGGGACGATATCCAGCCCCACACGCTCGCCCGAGCTCGCATCCGACGCCTGCCCCGGATCGATGGCGCCGGTAAACGTCACCAGAGTGCCCGGATCCGCCGATGTCGGCAAGCCA
>DATNGX010000363.1:0-3324 GCA_035605755.1 Candidatus Krumholzibacteriia bacterium | reverse complement strand
AGCGCTCCGCCAGCGAGCTCGTGGGGCACCATCTCAGTGAAGTGGTGGCGGTGCAGCATCTCGATCGCGTGAGCCTTCTGCTCGACAACGCAACGCGCGGCACCACCAACGACCGCGTCATGTTCCTCGCCGCCGACGAATCACCCGTGCCGATGCAGGTCTGGGCGAGCCGCGCCGAAACCTTCGAAGGCCCCATGATCAGCATGGTGGGCACGGATCTGAGCCTGCTCGAAGCGGACCAGGCGCTCCTCGCGCACCTCGGCGAGCAGCAGAAAGCACTGCAGGCGCGCGAGCACGATCTGATGGTGGCGCGAGATCGCCTGGCCGCCGATCTCGAAGTGATGAGCAGCATGCAGCGCATCGCCGCGCGTTTTGTGCGCCGCGACGACGAGTCAACCATCGCCGTGGAAGCGCTCGAGGCGGCCATTCGCGTGTCAGGAGCGTTCTCGGGCGACATTCAATTGATCGATCGGGCGACGGGCAAGTGCACGATCGCTGCTCATCGTGGCTTCGAGCCGTGGCGGAGCGAGTTCTGGGAAACTCACCTCCACAACGTTTCGAGCGCGTGCGGCGCGGCGTGGGAATCGGGGCGGCAGGTGATCATCGAGGACGTCGAAACGGATCCCTCCTTCGCGGGAACCGAAGGCCTCGAGATGCACCGGCGCGCCGGCGTGCGCGGCGTTTTGTCCACGCCCATGCTGGGCCGGGCCGGTCGCGTGGTCGGTGTTCTCACCGTGCATTTCACGAAGCCCGGCGTACCCGATGCGCGCACGCTACGCTGGATCGACCTCATCGCACGCGAGACCGGCGACATCGTCGACCGCTCCAGCACTGAAATCGATCTCCAGCGCCGCCGCGAGGAGCTGGAGGCGCTCTTCAACGAGTCGCCGGCCGCGATTCTCATCGCGCACGATCCGAATTGTGATCAGGTCACGCGCAACGCCGAAGCGCTGCGGATGTTCGGCCAGGGAGAAGACCCGAATGGCGCCGATTGCAAAATTCTGCTCCGCGCAGTCGAAACGGGCCGTGCCTTCCGCGAAGAAGAGCTGAACGTACCCAGAGACGGCAGGACGGTGATCGTCACCGGAGGAGCGGCGCCCCTGTTCGACGCGAGCGGCAAGGTGCGCGGCGCCGTGGCGGTGTTCAACAACATCACCGCGCACATGCGCATCAAAGAAGAGCTGCACCGCGCGCTGGAACGGCGCGACATGCTCGTGCGCGAGCTCGAAGCGACGCAGGTGCGGCTGCGCGAAAGCCATCTGCAGCTGGAAGAACAGGTCAAGGAGCGCACCACACTTTCCGAGACGCGCGGCGAGAAGCTGCGCGTGATGGCGGACGCGCTCACCTCGGCCGAGCAGGACGAGCGGCGCCGGCTGGCCCAGGTCCTGCACGACGATCTGCAGCAGATGCTTGTCGCCATCCGGTTGCGTCTCTCGAGTCTGGAGAGCATTGTCACCGGCACGTCGCTCATACCGGCGGTGAAGGGAATCAGCGAGATCGTCGACAACGCCATCACGTCGTCGCGCTCGCTCACCATCGAGCTCAGCCCGCCCATTCTGCGCGAGCCGCTCCCGGCCATCATCGAATGGCTGGGGCGCTGGTTCGAAACGCGCCACGAGGTGTTCGTCCAGGTGATCACCGAAAAGGACGCGCGCGAGCCTTCGGAAGAAGCCAAAAAGTTTCTTTTCCAGGCCGTACGCGAGCTCATTCTGAACGTGCGCAAACACGCGGGCACCGATCAGGCGAGCGTGCGCATATTCTCGTCCGGCGACGAGGTTGGCATTGAAGTGCGCGACGAAGGCAGCGGCTTCGATACCGAACAGACGCGCACCGGCGATCGGGTTTCATTCGGACTGTTCAGCATCCGCGATCGTGTGGAGCTCATGGGCGGCTCGCTCCATGTCGAAAGCGCGCCGGGACGGGGAACGACATGCGTCATCCGCGTTCCCGCGGTGGGTCAGGCCGCCAAAGCACCGGTCGCCGTTGACGGCGGCAAGACCGCTCAGGCCGACGGCGGAGGTCCGATTCGCGTGCTTGTCGTCGACGACCACACCATCTTCAGGCGCGGTCTGATTTCGATTCTGGAAAGTTATCCCGATATCAAGGTCGTGGGGGAAGCATCGGATGGCGAGCAGGGCATCGAGCGCGCGCATGAATTGATGCCGGACGTCATCATCATGGATCTGGCCATGCCGCGCATGAACGGCATCGAGGCCACGCGCATCATCAAGTCGCGACTGATGACCGTCGACGTCATCGCACTTTCGTTCCAGGAATCGGACCACGCGCGTGCGTCCGTCCTGCAAGCGGGAGCCCGGGCGTACTTCACCAAGTCGGGGCCTCTCGACAATCTGCTGCGCGCCATTCGCGAGCACGCGACCGCTTCCTCGTCCGCGCCGCAGTCGGGTGCCAACGGCGGCAATGGCGGCACGACGGCGTTGCCGCCGGTCCGTCCCAAGGAGCCGCGTCGTGCCACGCCGACCGCTCACGAGGACATTCAGGAAGACAGCCAGCGCAGCGCCCCCCGAACGCGGAAGGCTTGACCGGCCGGCGCGCTTGCGCTACACCTTGACGGTCAGTCTCGCCTGCCATTCGCACCCCGAACCGGGTGCCTTATCTACAGGAGGATCCCCGTCATGGCACTGCAGATCGGCGATATCGCCCCCGACTTCCAGGCCGACACCACCGAAGGCCCTCTCACGTTTCATGAGTGGGCCGGCGACTCGTGGGTCGTTCTGTTTTCCCACCCCAAAGATTTCACGCCGGTGTGCACCACCGAGCTCGGTTACATGGCGAAAGCCAAGCCCGAGTTCGACCGGCGCAACGTGAAGATCCTCGGCATCTCGATCGACTCGGTGTCCGATCACCAGCGCTGGAAGAATGATATCCAGGAGACGCAGGGCGCCGCCGTCACGTATCCGTTGATCGGCGACACCCGGATGACCGTGGCCAAGCTCTACGGGATGATTCACCCCAACGCCGAGGGCGACGCGTCGACGCGCAAAGCCGCCGACAACGCCACCGTGCGCACCGTGTTCGTGATCGGTCCGGACAAGAAGGTCAAGCTCATGATCACGTATCCGATGACGACCGGCCGCAACTTCGACGAGGTGCTGCGCGTCATCGATTCCATGCAGCTCACCGCCAGGCATGCCGTGGCGACGCCGGTCAACTGGAAGCAGGGCGAGGACGTCATCATCGCCGGCTCGGTGTCCGACGATGATGCGAAGAAGACGTACCCGAACGGCTGGAAGTCGCCCAAGCCGTACATCCGAATCGTTCCACAGCCAAAGGCATAGAGGCATAGACACGGAGACACGGAGA
>DATNGX010000362.1:0-2047 GCA_035605755.1 Candidatus Krumholzibacteriia bacterium | reverse complement strand
CGCCCAGGAAGGAGCGGATCCAGTCCTCGGCGTGGTCCAGATATCCGCCGCCGTAATTACGTGAGTTGCTCAACAGCAGCAGTCGGCCGGGATGTTCGTTCATTACATTTCACCTCGAAAAAGTCCCTGTCACGGTGGGGCGTATAGTGTAACCTCCGCGGCAGGAGGACTGTATGCCCAATCCCAGAGGCCTTCCGTTGTCCGAAGCGGTCCGCTTCGGCTGGAAAACCGTCCAGAGCTCGTTCGCCTTCATCCTCTTGACACTGGTCGTCGCCGCGATTGTCCCCAGTATTATCGAGTGGGGAGGCGAACACGTTTTCCACCACGATGGCCAAGTCTTCCTCATTAAAGTGATCAGCTGCCTGGTATCGGCCACCTTCGGCCTGGGCCTTTCCAAAATCTATCTCCGTTTCCGCGACGGCGAAAAACCGATCTTTGAAAATCTCTTCGACGGCGTCGCCCGCGCCCACATCTGGTTTGCTTCCACCCTGATCGCCACCGTGGCGATCCTGATGGGCCTCGTGCTTTTGATCGTGCCCGGTATCATCATGATGCTGCGCCTGTGGATGGTCGGGTTCGTCCTGGTGGACGAGCGAACCGGCCCCATCGACGCCATACAGAGGTCGTGGGATATCACGCGCGGGCATACCATGGACCTGCTCGTGTTCTTCATTGCGCTGCTCGGGCTCAACATTCTGGGAGCGGTCTGCCTGCTCGTCGGTTTGTTTGTCACGATACCGATCAGCGGACTCGCCATGGCGTACGTCTACCGCGAGCTCAAGCCCAAGACCGTGATGGTCGCCACGCCCTCGCCGGCGCCCACGGGTAACGCGGCTCCGGCCGTCTAACCGACCCTGAATCTTCGCTTCCGCATCTGTGTCGCCACGATCGCGGCGGTGCTGTGCGCCGTTCCCGTCACTGCACTGCGCGTGATCGGTTTTCTGCTCGTCGCAGGATTGCTGCCGGGAGTAGCGCTCGCCGCGCGCTCGCGCTTTCGCTTGTCGGCAACCATCGGCCTGGGCACGGCACTCTCGCCCGTCGTGTTCGGAATTGCCGCGCTCGTGGCCATGTGGACCGGGGTGAACGCGCATTCCGCCGCGTGGATCGCCGTCGCTGTTTCGCTGGCGCTCTTCGTGTGTTGCTGGCGTCCCGGGAAACCGGACACCGCCGAGCCGACCGATTATCGCGCACTGGTGGCCATCACCATCCTGATCGTGATCGCGGCGGTGATGTGTTTTGCGCTGCCGCTCGCGAAACTATGGTGGCGCGCCCGCGATGACTCCTGGTTCCACGCCGCCGTTACCAACAAGCTCCTGCGCGACGGTGTGCCGCCCGCCGATCCGTACTTCGCGGGGCTTCGCCTGCAGTACATGTATTTCTACCACGTCATTCTGGGCGCGTGCGCATCCCTGACACGCATCGACGCGCTGCACGCGATGATCGTCGTCAACGCCATTGCACTGGTGTCGTGCGCATCCGCTTTCCACGCGCTGGCGCGCATGTTTTCGCCGCGCAGGGGACCACGCGTGGCGGGCACCGCGCTGTGGCTGTTCGGAATGAACGGCTGGTTCTACCTGTTCTATGTGCTGCGCCTGGGGCGCGCATTGGGCGGAGATAGCCGCGGCGCGACCGCACTCAAGCAGTTCTTTCCATGGTCGCCCAACGGGCATGCCACCGCGATGTCGTTGCTCTCGGTCGAGGGCAACCAGTTCATGTTCCTCGACAAGTTCATGCTCGGGACGGCGTTCTCACTCACGTTTTCGCTGGCGGCGTCGATTCTGTTCCTGCTTCTCACCGCGCGGCGCGGACAGTGGAGCATCCGTCACGATCTTGTGCTTTTTCTCGCGGTCGCGGGCGCCATGCTGCTGCACCCGGTAACCGGCATCACGATCGCCGCGGTCACCACTGCGGTGCTGGCACTGCTCCTGCTCGTGCGTTCGCAAACCGCCCGCGGCGGTCCGTCTTACGGGCGGATTCTCCTGTGTCTCGCGGCCGGGTTTGCGGTGTCGGTTCCGTACGTTCGCTCGGTGGCGCCGGCCGGGGGAAG
>DATNGX010000361.1:0-3627 GCA_035605755.1 Candidatus Krumholzibacteriia bacterium | reverse complement strand
CGCAAGAAAAGAAAAATACAAGAACGACGATCACATGGGAGAAGGCGCGGCGACAGCGCACTCCTCTGCGTGCATTTCGGAAATCACAAAAAGTGATTTCACAAACCCGTCAAAGACATTCTTTTCACAAGAAAAGAATTCTTTGATTCGCACGCGGTGACACGCGGACGATCCTTCGCGAGTGAGGGAAAGAGATCTCAGGCGGTACAAGTGCTGCCTTGAGGCATTTCATCATTCGCGAGCGCGCGAGCGAGATCGCAAGATATCTCGCGACGCGCGCGAGAAGCGAATGGAGTGCGTTTGTTCGCAGAGCTGCGAGTGACGTGCGATGATGAGGAAACGAGAATAAACCGGCGCGACGGGGGACGGTTGGAAATCTCGGGCGCTACTTGCTCGCGGCGATCTCGTCGGTGATCCAGGTGGAAACCCAGGCGTAGTGTTCGGGCTCATGGAGAATGCCCACCCCGTGGCCGGCGCCGTGGACGGTGTGAACCTCGAAAGGATCCTTCGCACGCAGCTCGCGCATCGAGTTTACCGACTGCACCGAGAACACATCCTCGTCGCTTACCACGAGGAGAGTCGGCCGCGGCGCGCGAAACTTGAGCGCGGAAGCGACGTCGCGATCGAGAGGATCCACAATGGGCGAGAGGTGCACCACGATGGAGCCCAGGCCGAGGTCGTGCATCGCGTGCTCGACATCACCGCATGCCGAGCCCTCCGCCACCACCGCGATGCGGTTGGCGGGGATTTTCAACACGTCGCGCAGGTAGCGTTGCGCCGCCGCAATGTCCGATGGAATCTTGTCGCGCTGATCGGCCGAAAGCTGGGTGAACGACGGCAGCGAATCGCTGCGGCTGTCACCATGGCCGCGCGGATCGATGGCGAGCGTGGTCAGTCCATCCAGTGACAGCAGCTGTGCGTACGGCGTGAACGCGGAGCGGCGGCCGCCAAGATCGGGCACCAGCACCACCGCGCCGGTTCCCTTGCCGCGTCGCAGCGTGCCCTCGAGACGGACGTGTCCGTCTCCGTCGAGCACCACCATCTCGGCGCCCTCGCGCCGGATGTCATCCGCGCGCTGTTGACGTGCCTTCTCGACAAGTGCGGCCATGCGCTTGCGGAACGCACCCGCGTTGATCGATCCGTGCTTGGCCGTCTCCAACGCGATCAACGCGTTGGTGTCGTCGGCGTTTGAACCGCCGGTCAGCCCGACCAGCTCTTCGAAAACCGCCGTGGCCTCGGCCGTTTTGCCGAGAGCTTTGAAGCTCAGCCCCTGCGTACGCAGCGCGTCTTCGGCCGTATCCGGATCGAGGCGCGCGCGCGCTTTCTCCACCGCGGCGATCGATTCCTGATACCGCCCGAGATCGCGCAGTGCCCGCGCCTGGAGCGCGTAGGTTTGCCCGAGATAGAGCGGGGCCGGCTGGGCCTTGCTGCCCCAGCCCGTCGTGGTCTCGCAAACCTTGAGAGCACCCTTGGCGTCGCGACGTTTGTCGAGCAGAAACGCGGCGAACAGATTCGCGGTGGCGACATCGTACGGATCGACATCGAGGACGCGCACATAGGAACGTTGCGCGGACTCCAGATCGCCGGAGAGCGTGTAGAGGTCGGCGAGCCAGCGCAGATACACAGTCTGTTTGTCCGGAGGCGTGTCGCCTTTCAGCAGAAACTCGAGCCGTGCAATCTGATCCTGAGTGCTCTTGCGCGTATCCACGGTGCCGCCGCTCTGGGCCTGGACGGCACCCGCAAACAGGCACGACAACGCGAACACAACCGCCGCGGATCGCTTCATCACAGCCCCAATTCCGGCGCGATGGCCTTGAGCGCCAAGAGGACGTTGGCGATGTGTTCCTCTTCCGTGATTCCGAGCAGCTCGGCGCCGCGCCGGATATCTTCGCGCGACACGTTGCGCGCAAACGCCTTGTCCTTGAGTTTTTTCTTCACCGACGAGGGCTCGACATCGCCGATCTTTTTCGACGGACGCACGAGCGCCACCGCCGTACAGAACCCGGACAGCTCGTCGACGGCGAAGAGCGTGCGCCGCATCGCTGTGTTGCGCTCGACTCCGGTGTGGTCACCATGGGAAAGAATTGTCTGCACGAGCTCTTCGTCGACGCCGCGTGAGCGCAGGATCTCGGCGCCGCGAAAGGGATGGTCATCGAGCGAGGGATAGAGCTCGTAATCGAAGTCGTGCAGGAGGCCGGCCACACCCCACGCCTCGACATCCTCACCGGCACGCGCGGCGTACCAGCGCATGGAGCCTTCCACGGCCAGGGCGTGCTTCAAGAGGCTCTCGCTCTTCGTGTGCTCGGTCAGAATGGCGTACGCTTCGGGCCGGGTCGGGAACGTCACTGGGCCTCCGGACTCTCAAAAAAAGGCCGCGCTGTCGCGCGGCGGTCAGGTTTGCGGGCGCGGGGTTTTATCGTCTATATTGGAAACTCGTTTGGCCGCGAATCGCCTGCCGTTTCACGATTTCGCGGATGTCGAAGAACCTGTGTCTCTCAATGATAGTATGAACGCTCCGGCAAGTTCCAAAGAAAAACGCCGAACGGCCCTGCGCACGATCTTTCGTTATCTCCGTCCCTATCGCTTGCAACTGATGTGGGGAGGAGTCTCGCTCCTCGTCGCCGATCTGCTCGTGCTCGCCAACCCCTGGATCATGAAGACGGCGATCGATGCGCTCTCGCGCGGCATCACCAAACGCGAGCTCTTGATCTACGCGGGAGCACTGGTGCTGCTCACCCTGGTGGGCGGCGTGTTCCGCTTTTTCATGCGCCGCATCATGATCGGCGTGTCGCGCCGCATCGAAGTGGACATGCGCGCGGATTTCCTGCGCCACCTGCAGTCCCTGAGCCCCTCGTTCTATCACCGCCACCGCACGGGCGAGCTGATGGCGCTGGCCACCAACGATTTGAACGCGGTGCGCACGCTGGTCGGCCCCGCCGTCATGTACTCCATGAACACCGTGGTGATCGGCACCATGTCGATCACCCTGATGATGACGCTGTCCTGGAAGCTCACGGTGGCGGTGCTGGCGCCGATGGCAGCCATGGCCGTGGGCGTCTACTTCAGCGTGAAGGTCATCCACCGCCTCTTTGAGCGCGTGCAGGCGCATTTCGCCAACATCAACGCGCGTGCGCAGGAAAACCTGAGCGGCATCCGCGTGGTCAAGGCGTATGCGCGCGAAGAATATGAAACGCAGGAGTTCGAAACGCTGAGCCAGCACTACGTCGAAGCCAACATGAAGCTCTTCAAAGTGCAGAGCCTGTTGCAGCCCCTGTTTGCCACCGTCGCCGGTCTCGGCGTGCTCGCGATTCTGTACTTCGGCGGCCGCCAGGTGATCGGACAACAGATCACGCTGGGGACGTTCGTCGCCTTCAACGGTTATCTGATGATGCTGGTGTGGCCGATGATCGCGCTGGGCTGGGTCATGAACATGACCGAGCAGGGTCTGGCCTCGATGCAGCGCATCAACGACGTTCTGGCCGAGCAGTCCGACATTCGCGATACCGGCGTGGCGCTGCCGCAGGCATCCGCCATCGAGCTCCAGGATGTATCGTTTGCGTACGGCGCGGGCGGCGGACGCGAAGTGCTCCGGCACATCAATCTGCACATCAAGGACGGCGAAACGCT
>DATNGX010000360.1:0-9273 GCA_035605755.1 Candidatus Krumholzibacteriia bacterium | reverse complement strand
ACGCGTACCACGCTCCCGCGAGCGCGACGAAGACCGCCGCTGCGCGCGCGAACTGTTTCCGGCCTTGGGGCGTGAACAGCATCGCCGCCGCAACAATTCCCGCCAGCAGGAATCCTTCGGGGCGCGTCATGGTAGCGAGTGCCGTCATGGTGGCGGCCGCCGTCCATCTCTGTCGCGTCAGGAGTGTGAATGCCGCCACGACGAGAAACATGAAAAGCTGCGTTTCCATCCCGTATCCGCACGCGGCCGCCGCCGCGTATGAGAGTCCATAAATTCCCGCCGCCGCGAGCCCCGCGGCATCGCCGTGCGAACGACGAAACAGCATGAAGAGAAGCACACAGATACCGATGTCGAACAGGACGGCAAGGATGAGCGCCATCGTGTCCGCGGGAAGGCCGACGATGGCGAAGGGGACGAGGAGCAGCGTAAAGAGTGGCGTGGTGGTCCCCAGCACGCGCTCGCCCGCGTTGTAGACGAAGCCGTGGCCGGCCGCGAGATTGTCAGCGTAGCGATAGGTGATGTAGGCGTCGTCGACGGGGGATGAAACCGTGATGAATAATATGCGGAGTGCCAGGGCGGCGCATAACAACACGGTGAGAATGAGACGTGTACGCAATGGGGATGTCACGGTACCACGTTAGCGTACGTGGGCATAGCTTGGAAAGTGAGAGAGATAAAGCCGGCGTGTCCGCCGGCTGTCTTTACATCAGGTAGCGAACACGCGCGCCGGGGATGGCTTCGAGACGGCCCATGAGGCGGCTCTCAATGGTGCCGTGCAGCACGCACAGGTCATGCTCGTAGCGGTTGATGGCGTCGCGCAACAGTTCGCGCACCATGGAGATGTTCTTGCCGTCGCCGGCCGAAAGCACGACTTCCACGTCCACGTTCTTGCCGTAGAAGAAGGATTCAATGCGCTCGCGCAGGGTGCCGACGCCGATGCCGTCGACGGCGGAAATAAACACGGCGTCCGGGAAGCGCTGCTTCATTCCTTCCAGCAAGTCCGGCGAGACCTGATCGATCTTGTTGAACACGTAGATCGTCTCCACGCCGGGATTCTCGATGGAGCGGACGGTGATGTCCGCGATGTCGCGCTGCTCCTCCCACAACGGATGCGAAATATCGACCACGTGCAGGTAGAGCTCGGCCTGCGCGGTGTCGCCCAGCGTGGCCTTGAAGCTCGTCTTCAAGTGATCGGGGAGCTTGCGAATGAAACCGACGGTGTCGATGAGCAACACGTCGTGGTGCCCGTTGCCATGTCCATTGCCGTTGCCATTGCGCTGCGCGTTGCCGTTGCCGTTGCCGTTCATTTTGCGCGTGGTGGTATCAATGGTGGCGAAGAGCTGGTCGCGCACGAGCACGTCGGCGCCGGTGAGCTCCCTCATCACGGTGGACTTGCCCGCGTTGGTGTAGCCGATGAGCGCCGCGACGTGGCGGCCGCTGCGTGCGCGTCGCATGGTTTCGCGGCGCGCGTCGATTTTCTTGAGCTGCCGCTTGAGCGACGAAATGCGCTGGTGGATTTTGCGGCGGTCGACTTCGAGCTGGGTTTCGCCCGGACCACGCGCGCCGATACCGCCCGCCTGTCGCTCGAGGTGTTCCCAGAAGCGCTTCAGCCGCGGCAGCGAATACTCGAGCTGCGCCAGCTCGACCTGGATCTTGGCCTGCTGCGTTTTGGCGTGACGCGCAAAAATGTCGAGGATCAACTCGCTGCGGTCGATGACGCGAACGTTGAGCAGTTTTTCGAGGTTCTTGCCCTGCGCGGGCGAAAGATCGTCGTCGAAGATGACCAGGTTGACGGCCCACTCTTCGCAGAGCTGTTTGAGCTCCTTGACCTTGCCTTCGCCGATGTAGGTGGTGATGTCAACGCGATTGCGTCCCTGGACGAAGCGCCCGACGACTTCGGCGCCGGCCGTGGCGGCCAGCTGGGCGAGCTCTTCGAGATGCTCGTGGGCCGATGCGACCGAGCCTCCGGGGAGGCTCACGCCGACAAGATAGGCCCGCTCGACCCGGGCGCGTCTGATGAATTCGAAGGTGGTGCGCTTCAACTAGAAGTGCAGCCCCTCGCAACGCGCTGTAATGCTCTGAATTCGGATGGTTTCGATGGCTTTCCTCGGGCGGCAACATGGCCGCACACAGCGATTATAGCAAACGGGGAGCCGGGTCGAAAGCGCGAGGGAGGAAATTCTGGCTACTTCAGCTGGACCATGCGCATCGTGACCGACCGCTTGCCGATCTGGAGCTTCACGTAATAGACGCCGCTGGCGAGGGATCCGCCGTCCTCGGCGCGCGCGGTCCAGCCCACACGATATTTTCCCGGAGATTGAGCCTCGTCCAAGAGTGTCGCCACCAGCCGTCCGGCCACGTTGTAGATCTTGACGCTGGTGGGTTGATCGCTGTCGAGGACGTGCTCGACGCCCTCCTCGTCAACCACACGGAACGGAATCTGATAGTCGATGCTGACGGTGTCGTGAAACGGATTGGGCGAACCGCGCAGCAGCGACTCCTGGAGTTTTCCCGCCGTGCTCCAGAAGATGTCTCGGCCGTTTTCGCGCACCACGCCCTGGTTCACATTGTGCGGATTCGAATCCAGGTCGTTGCGCGCAAGGAGCGAAACCGGCGGCGGAATGAACTGCGCGGTTCCGTCGCCGACCACGGTGCGCTGCGCATTGCGAATCGCACGCGCCGCCTTCAGGTCGTCGGCCGGCAGCGCCACGAGTGCCAGATAAATGGTGGCGCTGGCGCCCGGCGCCAGATCGCCCAGATCGGGCGAGACAATCGTGACGCGGTTGCGATCGCCGTGAATCTCCCAGCTGATGGCCGACGTCGGTCCGGTGGTGACGGCGGACCGCTGCACGAAGAACAGTGCGGCGAGACCGTGATCGTCGTCGTCCAACACGACGCAGCGCTGCACAAAGGCGGCGTCAGCCGTCGAATTTCCCGTCCCGTCGATGGACGGTCCATCCGCCAGCTCGAGGCCGGGGACCGCATCGAGCTCGACGCCGATCCGTGCGTGCGGCAACACGCGCGCAGATGAATTCGTCACCTCGAGCGTGGATGCAATCATGCCGTCGATATTCGGGAGCGACCATCCGTACATCTCGTGGCGCAGCGTGATGTCGCCGTCGCGCGAGGCCGCCATGATCACCGCCATCTCATCGCCGATGGCGGCAAAGTCCTCGTCGATCTTGCCGTCGCGATCGTTGTCGATACCGTCGGCGACATCCTCGTTCACGCGACCATCGTGATCGTCATCGGGGTCGAGCGACGGATAGCGCACGCCGTTGATGGCGCCCTCGTAGAGTCCCTCGTGTGCGCCGCGCAGCGGCGACAGATCTCCCTTGGTGGCGCGCACGCGCTCATCCAGGAGCGGATTCCCGGGGCGGCTCGAGGACACGACGATACCGCCGCGCTCGAGAAGATCGCGCTCGCCGCGCGCACCGAATTTCCACTGCGACCCGTTGGACACCGAGAACATCACGCGTCCCGGAGAAATCCTCGTCGTGGGCGCAGCCGCTGCCACCGACGCGCCGAGCGCGCCCGTGATGGCGGGAATAAGAATGAGAGCAGCGGGCGACAGCAACCGGATTTTCATTGGATTACATCGAGAGGTAGAAGCTCAGACTCTCCAACGCCACCGCGAGATTTACGTTGCGCAGCCACACGCCGTCGGGAACGGTGAGCTGCGTCGGTGCAAAATTGAGAATGCCTTTGATGTTGGAGCGCACGAGCAGCTCCACCACATCGGCGGCGGCATCGGGCGGTGTCGCCACCACCGCAATCTGGACCGGTTCGCGCCGCAGCGTTTCCTCGGCCCGGGCCTGGTCCGTGATGACCACGTCGTGCCACTTCTGACCCACCTTGCCCGCGTCGACATCAAACACGTGCTTGAAATAGAAGCCGTCGTCGCGAAAGCCCTGGTGGAAAAAGAGCGCGTGACCCAGCGAGCCCGCACCGAACAGCGCCATGTTCCATTTGTGGTCGAGCCCCAGAATCTGAACGATCTGCGCCTTGAGCTCGCTTACGCTGTAACCCAGCCCACGCGTTCCGAAGTTTCCGAAGTAGGAGAGGTCCTTGCGCACCTGTGCGCTCGTGATGCCGCCCAGCTGCGCCAGCCGGTGTGAAGACACCGTGGCGATGCCCCGCTTCTCGAGGTCGAGCAGGATCCGGTAGTAGTTGGAAAGCCGCCGGACCGTGAACTCGGAGATCTTCTCCATTTTCAAACGCAACTACTGGGCCTCGTCTTCATCTTCGACGGCGAGGTGCGCCACATCCACCACGCGGTCGGTGTCCTCGAGATTGATGAGGCGCACACCCTGCGTGTTGCGACCGATCACGTTGATGCCGCTGATCGGACAACGAATCACGATTCCGTTCTTGGTGATGATCATCATCTGGTCGTTGTCTTTCACTTCCTGAATGGTGACCACCTTGCCGTTGCGATCGGTCGTCTTGATGTTGATGACGCCGATGCCGCCGCGCCCCTTGACCGGGTACTCCTCGAGCGGCGAGCGCTTGCCGTAACCGTTTTCGGTGACGGTCAGGAGCGAGGCGCCGGCGCCGACCACGACCATTCCGACCACTTCGTCGTCGCCCACCAGCGTGGTGCCCTTGACGCCGGTGGCGCTGCGGCCCATCGGGCGCACCGTCTTCTCGTGGAAGCGGATGGAGCGGCCGTTCTTCTTGGCCAGCACGATCTCCTGGTCACCGTTGGTGATGGCCGCCGCGATGAGCGCGTCGCCGTCGCGCAGGTTGACGGCAATGATGCCGCCGCGGCGCGGACGTCCGTAGTCGGACAGCACCGTCTTCTTGATCACGCCGCGCTTGGTGGCGAGCACGAGGTACTGGTCCTCGCGGAACTCCGCCACCTTGAGACGGCCCGATACGCGCTCGCCTTCCTGCAATCCGAGCAGGTTCACGATGGCCTTGCCGCGCGCGGCGCGACCGGCCTCCGGAATCTCGTGCACCTTCACCCAGTGGCAGCGGCCGAGATCGGTGAAGAACAGGATGTAGCTGTGCGTCGACGCAATGAAGATGTGCTCCACGAAATCTTCGTCGCGCATCTTGATGCCGGTGACGCCGCGACCGCCGCGCTTCTGCTGGCGGTACGCATCCAGCGCGATGCGCTTGATGTAGCCGGCGTGGCTGATCGTGATCACCATGTCTTCTTCGGCGATCAGGTCTTCCACGTTGAAGTCCGCCGGGCCGGCATCGACGATCTCGGTCTTGCGCTCGTCGCCGTAGGCCTCGCGAATCTCTGCGATCTCGGTGCGGATCACGCCCAGCACGCGCGCGCGATCGGCCAGGATGGCCTTGAGCTCGGCGATGAGCTTCAGGAGCTCCTGGTACTCGTCTTCGACCTTCTGGCGCTCGAGACCGGTCAGGCGCTGCAGGCGCATGTCGAGAATGGCGCTGGCCTGAATCTCGCTGAGCTTGAAATTGGTCATGAGGCCGTTGCGCGCGGTCTCGGTGTCCTTGGAGGCGCGGATCAGCGCCACCACCTCGTCGATATGGTCGAGTGCGATGCGCAGGCCTTCCAGGATGTGCGCGCGCTCTTCCGCCTTGCGCAGGTCGAACTTGGTGCGGCGTACCACCACCGCCTCGCGGTGGTTCAGCCAGTGCTGCAGCATCTCGTGCAGCGAGAGCACTTCGGGACGATTGTTGACGAGCGACAGCATGATGATGCCGAAGGTGACCTGCATCTGCGTGTGCTTGAAGAGCTGGTTCTCCACCACGCGCGAGTCGCCGTCGCGCTTGAGGATGATGACGACGCGCATGCCCTCGCGACTCGATTCGTCGCGGATGTCCGCGATGTCGGAGATGACTTCGTCTTTCACCAGCTCGGCGATGCGCTCGATGAGCGTCGCCTTGTTCACCTGGTACGGCAGCTCGTCGATGATGATGGCTTCACGATCGCCCTTCATCTCTTCCATGTGCGTGCGCGCGCGCACGATCACGCGGCCGCGGCCCGTCGTGTAGGCTTCGCGAATTCCCAACCGTCCCAGCACGATGCCGGCGGTGGGGAAGTCGGGGCCCTTCACAATCTTGAGCAGCTCCTCGTCGCTCACTTCGGAATTGTCGAGCACCGCGATGGCGGCGTCGCAGATCTCGCGCATGTTGTGCGGCGGAATGTTGGTGGCCATACCCACTGCGATACCGGCGGCGCCGTTCACGAGCAGGTTGGGAACCTTCGCGGGCAGCACCATCGGCATGGTGCGTGACTCGTCGTAGTTGGGGCCGAAGTCGACGGTCTCTTTCTCGAGATCGGCAAGCATCTCTTCCGCAAACGCGGTCATGCGAATTTCCGTGTATCGCTCCGCCGCGGCCGGATCACCATCGACAGAACCGAAGTTGCCCTGGCCGTCGACGAGCGGATAGCGCAGCGCAAAATCCTGCGCCATGCGCACGATGGTGTCGTACACGGCGGTCGTGCCGTGCGGGTGATAGTTACCGGTGACGTCGCCGGTGACTTTCGCGGATTTTCGATAGGGGCGTGTGTGCGCGAGCGAGAGATCGTTCATCGCGGTGAGCACGCGTCGATGCACGGGCTTCAAGCCGTCGCGCACGTCCGGAAGCGCGCGCGAAATGATGACGCTCATCGAATAGTTGAGATACGAATTCCGCATCTCGGATTCGATGGGTACCGGAACGATCCTCTCGTTTGTCGCCATGTCTTGGTCCTTTGTCGTGACGCCGCTCGCGAGGGAGCGGTCACGGCCCGTAGAAAGCGCTGTTTATCGCATGGGGACGCCCCGGAATCCAGTCCGCGGCGGCCACCGGTTTACGTTGTAAAAGCGAGGTTGTGAAAGAAAACTCAACGCCCCGCTATAATAGAGATTCTGCGGGCGCAGGGAAACCTTTTTCTTCCCCGAAAGCGCTGTCCAAGCCGTTTACAGACAATGGGTTACGGCGTCTCTGGCGGTGTCGGCGGCGGCCCGGAACGGCGCGCCCTCGATCGAGCGTAAACGACGGCCTGACCAGTCTTTTTTTTGACGCGCTCCACCCATCGGCGGGCGAAGGCAAACTCCACTCCGAGCAGCATCAGGCCGAGGATGATGGTGAGAATTCCCGGGCCCGGAAGAACCAGCATTGCGATGCCCGCGAGAATAACGATGACGCCGGCGATGGTGATGCCGATGCGGCGCGCGACGCGTCCGGTCACGTGCAGAAGCGAGCTCGGTCTCATGGCAGCAAAGTAACAGTCGCGGTGACAAAACCGTCAAGCAATCGAAAAAAACACCCGGCCGTTTCGCGCCGGGTGTTTTCGTTTTGCCGACTGGTTTGGTTTCGGCTCTATCGGACCAGCACGATGCGCCTGGTGAAATGTTTTCCCGCGGCGTCCATGCGCACGAAATACACGCCGGAGGCAACGCGGCCGTGTTTGCTGTCGCCGTTCCAGCGCACCGTGTGATGACCGGCGGGCATCGATTCATCCACCAGGTCTGCCACGCGCCGGCCCGCGACGTCGTACACGGTGACTCTCACGTGCGACGAGTGCGCGAGCGAAACATCGAGTCTGCTCGCGTAACTGAACGGGTTCTCGGAGAGAACATCGAGCGAGAAGATGGTGGGAACGCCGCCCTTCACGCCTGTCACGGTCGAGATGTGGAACGCAAGGTCCCCGAGATCCGACGTTGTGTTGTTGTTCGCGTCGTGCGCAACCACGCGGATGAACGCGTTGACGGCACCCGGTCCGGTGACGTTCCAGCTGTAAGAGCCGCTGTTCGCCAGGCCGGTGGCGATGGTCTCATAGAAGCCCGCAGGACCGGTGCGCGAAAGCAAAATGTCGACGGAAGTCACCCCGAAGTCGTCGGACGCGTTCCATTGGATGGATTCACTCGAGCCCGGCGCAAATCTCTCGCCGCCGTTGGGACGCGTCAACACAACCGAAGGCGCCATGCTTCCGGTCTTCATCGACCATACCGGTCCCGCGACATTCTTGGCGTGGACGTCCTCGAGGCTCACGTACCACTCGTAATCTGTCAGCGCTGTGCGAGCGGGCCACACGATCGAGGCGTGCTCGCCGGATGCTACTTTTCTGGTTCCGATGAGCTGCCAGCCCGGCGTGCCGGCGAGCACGACAGGAAGCGTGAACTGACTGCTGGAGTCGGCGTCGGTTTCGTACTGCTGGGTCCAGGGCGAGTACGTCTTCACGCGAATGACGTTCTCGGCCGGGTAGAACGTCATGATGCGCAGAATTCCGTTGCCGCCGTTCTGGCGCGACTGATAGTCGGCCATCACGGTGTGAACCGTGCGTCCCTGGTAGATGTCGCTGCGGCGGCCTTCGCCCGCGATGTGACTGCAGATCATCAGGAAGAAGTTGGGATTATCCTTGAGCCTGTCGTAGAGGGCCTGCCCCAGCGCGGAGAAGTTCCCCTGCACTCCGGAATCAATCAGGTAGTGCGAGCTGACAATCGCCCAGCGATCCGGGTATGCGGAGACGACGCCGTCGGCCCAGTCGAGCACATCCGCATTGGGCGTGACGTCGTATTTCAGGCTGAGCACGACGAACTTCATGCCGTTGGAGCTGAACAGCGAGTAGTGATTGTCGTTGGTGGTCGAATGGTGGCCACCGTAATAGTTGCGGCCCGTGAAGTGCGAGACACCGAAGAACTGGTTGTAGTAGATCGTGGTGCCATCCGCGTCACCGACAGGGCTTTCGTCGTGGTTACCCACGTCGATGCTGAACGGCATCCCATACTGGCGGCCCGTCGTGATGGGATTCTCGATGAGAGAAAAAGCAGCGGCCGCATTGTTCCACTCCTCGATGATGGCATCGCCATGGTCGGTGCAGTCGCCGGTCTGGTCGACCCACGCAATATGGCGTGTGTCTCGCTTGTCGACGATCCATTGCAGCTGTGCATTCAGCATGGCCATGGTTCCGCCGAACTGCTGCGACGTGTAGAACTGGGTGTCCGGCAGGTGCACAATCGTGAAGGGCGTGGGATCAACGGGCGTCTTGACGCGTCCGTAGAAAGTTACCGTCACCGAATCCGCGTCCGGATCGCTTACGATCACGTCGAGCGTGGGCGCCAGCGACACGTTGATCGCATTGTTCGCGGGTGCCACCAGAACCGGAGGCGACGGCGGCGACGACGGGATTGCATTGAACGGCGGCGGCGCGTCCCAACTCCATCCGCTGCCCTGGATGGTGCCGGTGATCGCGGTGCCGGCTGAACCCAGCACGGTGTTGCCTGCCCCGTCATTGAGACCCCAGCGTGCGACGAGTCCCGGTGTGGGCGTGGTGATCTTGGAATTCATCGTGGCGCGGATTTCCGT
>DATNGX010000359.1:0-5280 GCA_035605755.1 Candidatus Krumholzibacteriia bacterium | reverse complement strand
TGGTGCTCCGCGTGAGCACCTGGGTGGCGATGACGTTGCCGTGCACGGTGCGGCGATAATCGGGCGCGTTCTGGGTGTCGTTGTCCGCCAGCGGCTCGATGTGATCCCAGCTGTAGCTGCCACCGAACGAGAGGTTGAGATTGTCACCCATGATGTCGTGGTTGTAGCCGAAGCTCACCATCTGCGCGAAATAGTCGCTTTCCACCGAGACGTAATAGCCCAGCGTGTAGCCGTGATAATTGGCGCTGGTCTCGATCGAGTTGCGCGTCTTCACATAGTCCTCGTACGGATTGGCATTGGCCGAAATGGGACGGCTCGCCGTCGTGATCGCATCCACGGCTTCCTGGCTTCCCGGCGGAGCGTCGATGGCGGGGAACACGACATGGTCATTCACCCACTGCAGCGACAACCCGATGTCCTTGAGGCGCGCCGAGGCCGTCACATACTGGCCGCGCACAGCAACGCCGTGCACGTCGGCATAATGGCTGAACGTGTACGACACCGCGGGATCGCTCAATCCGGCGTGACCCATCGCGGGCAGCGCCGCGACGGACGCGGCCACCATTCCCGCACACAAACCCTTATGCGTTACTTGCAGGCGCATCCCCCGCCCGCGCCTCCGGCGCCACCGGTTGAACCTTCGCGCGCTTCGAGCCACTTGAGCTCACGCAGCGCCTCGGCGGACGAGATGCTCATGATCGGGTCGGCCAGGTTCTCTTTCTCGTACGGCTTCACGGTCGCACAGCCCATGAGGACCTGCGCCATGCCGAGCACCCACAACCAACGCAGCTTTTTCATCGCGAACCTCCGCTCATTCCGGCTTCCTGGGGTGCGCCGCGCATGGCAAGCATGCTCTCAACCTTGCGCTCCAGCGCGGCGAGTTGCGACTCCTCGCTGCCCTTTACTTCTCCGATGACGTTCCCGTCGCGATCAAGGAGCAGCGTGTACGGCACCGAAGGAATATCGAGCGTGCGCGCGAGTCCCTGCGGTCCGTCGTGCATCACGGGCAGCGTGAGCTTCATGTCCTCCGCGAAACGCTTCGCCTTCTTCGCATCGGTGTCGATGGAGATGGCGATGACGCGTGCGCCGCGCCCGGTCCACGCGGAGTTCCACTGATCGAGCAGCGGAAGTTCCCGCCGGCACGGCGCACACCAGCTGGCCCAGAAATTTACCACCACATACTCGCCGCGGTACTTGGCGAGCGTCGTGGTCTTTCCATCGAGCGCGGCGAGCGTGTGTGTGCTCAACGGGTCACTCTTGGTGTCAGCCTGCGCGATGCCCGTCGCAGCCATGAGCGAGAGAGCGGCCACAATCGAACGTTTTGCGATGCTTTTCTTCATGGCTGAGATCCTCATGGTTTATCGGTACTGCGCGCCCAGCATGACCCACTGCGTGAACAGGCGCTTTTCCTTCGGGGTCAAAGTGCCCGGGTGCGCACTCGAAGCCGCGCCCACGCCCAGCACGTAGTCGATCAGCGTCGAACGGCGCGGAAAGCCGGGATCGGTCACATTGACGGGACTTTCTTCCACCGGCTCGCCGGAGAGATTGATGTACGCGCGCGGGAAGATTCCCATCTCCATGGTCGTATCGGGCACCTCGGAGAGATCCAGCCCGCCTGCGGGCGGAATCGTGTCCGGCGGCACCGTGCTCGTGTACGTCGGGACGTGGCACGACTCACACTTGGCCACGACGATGGGGCCGATGTGGTCGCGATAGTTGATGTACGTGTAACCGGCCGGGCTCACGTTGAGGTCCGTCGGCGGCAACGTCTTCGCAATCGGGTTGGGATTTGTCGGCGTCAATACCAGGCCGCGATCCTCATGGCATCCCGTGCAGTTGGTGACCTGTTCGCCCGGCTGCACGTAGAGCCACGTGCGCTTGTTGACGAAGGCACGGCCCAGGTTGTCGAGAGTGGCGAAGCTGATGGGTGTGTTCGCCGGCACGCGGATCGCGAACGATCCGTCGGAATTGACGGGTGCAAACCCGAGCAGCGCGCGTTTTTCGAATTCGTTGGCGGAGAAATCGTTCATCTCGCCCTGCTGGGTCGGGATGCCGACGATGACCGCCACCGAATCGATCGGGTCGGTGCCTTTGAGCGGCACTTCCTGTCCGTCCACATTGGAGCGGAAGAACACGTCGTCCGCGAACAGGTCGCCGTACGTCACCGAATTGTTGGCCGTGGGCGCGATGACGGGCGGCTTGGCGCGCGCCGCGATCAACTGCGCGTCGTACTCGTTCGTGTTCGGATCGTTGTAGAGAAACGTGAGGTTCTCGATCGACAACGTGGCCGGATCGTTGGGCGTTCCGGCGCCGGTCTGCTTCAACGTGAATGTGTAGAGACCGTAGTCGACCTGGTCCTCTTCGGCAGCGGGCAGCGAGTACGAGGCGATGTACGTGTTGCCACCCAGCGGGAAGGGATACTTGAAGGCACCGTACGGCCACGGCTCGCCGTCATTGTTGACCTGCGGCGTCAGCACATCCCAGTGCAGCGACTGATTGCCCATGGCCGGATCGGCCGGACCCTGCTCGAGCTTGAGCACGGCCAGCGGGCCCGCGTCTTCCTCGATCATGGTCGACTCGATCGCAATCAAGCGGCCGTCGGGTGTGGGCTGCGCATGAAAGAAGTTGCGATTGTGCGGGCCGAACTCGTGGAAGAAATGCGAGCCGTCCGGGTTCGCGAAAAAGAGCGGGAAGCGGTTCTGCTGGCCGAAGTGTTCCCAGCGCGTGTACACCACGCGGCCGTCGGGCAACAGCGCCGGATCGAAATCGTCGCTCATGTTGAAGCTGACGCGGTGCAGATTGGAGCCGTCCATGTTGCACGTGTACATGTTTTCCACGGGCGCATGGTTGTACTCGTCCATCTGATGGGCGCGCGAGCTCGTGAACATGATGGTGCCGTCGGGAAGGTACTGCGGGTCGAAGTCGTGGCCGCCGCCGTTCGTCACCTGGCGGAGCCCCGTGCCATCGACATTGATCTCGTAGATGTTCTTGTTCGAACCGCCCTGCGGCCGCATCGAGAAGAGGATCTTCTTCCCGTCGAACGAAACGCACGGATCGCTGACACTCGCGCCGGTGAAATTGGTGATTGGAGTCACCACGCCGTCGGGTGAGATGGGGGAGAGCTTGTACAGATTGCCCTCGGCCCAGCTGCGGTTGAGCGTTTCTTCGCCCGTGGTTTTCACGAAGACGATCGCCGCGGTGGTCTCCTCGTGGACGATGAGGTCGTCCGGCGCGCTCTGGCGGCAGCCCGCCAACGTGAGCGCGAGAAGCGCGACGCGCGCTCCGCTCCAGAGTGTGATGTGACCGGCGATGGTGCGCATGGTTCTCCTTCCCGCCGTCAACTTCCCAGGTTCCTGTAGAACGAGAAGCCGATGGTGTACTCGCGATAGTCGTAGACGACGGCACTGTTCTGGTTGAGCTCCTGTCCGATGACGGATGCGCCGCGCATTTCGCCGCGGACAGCCACGTCATTGCGGATGTAGAGCTCGAGTCCGCCGCCAAATGTCAGTGCATTCTTGGTGACCGGATCGGCGTTGAGCGCCTGGCCGGGATAGACAGTCAACATGCCGTAGCCGAGCGTGGCGTACGGCTGCAAGCGCCCCGGCAGCGGGTAGCGCAGGAGCACGTTGAACGTGTGGAGGAGCGCGTGCAGCCCTTCGGCCGGGTTGTGGCCGAGCGCGGCTTCGTATCCGAGCCACGTGTTGGGGCTGTAGCTGATTCGAAACGCGAACAGCTCGTTTTCGCCGAGTGCTCCATACGCCGGGCTGAACCCGATGCGATGGGCAAAATGTTCCCGATCGAGATCGAAACGATACCCTGCGTCTTCAAGAGACGGGACAAGATATGTGGTCGTGGATTTTTCGGTCGCCGGAGCTGTCTTCGTGGTAACGGGAGCAACGGCGATACTGTCGGGTGCCGCGACCACAGTTGAGTCCGTGCCTTCTGCGAAGGACGTTGCGGGCGCGAGTGCGACGAGCCCGAATGCGATGACGATCAAGACGCGCGGGATCATTTGAATTCACCGCTTTCGATCCACTGCAGAATCGCGACATAGTTGGGATCGTCCAGCGCAAAGAAGAAGGCTCCGCCGCCGTGCGTGGCGCCGCCGCATTCTTCAGCCAGCGGCTTCATGGCGAGCGGACTGTTGCGGGGAGCCCACGGTGTTACCTGCATGCACGCCTGGGTGAAATCGAAGTGAACGTCTTTGGCGCTGGGCGGCGAGAGCTGGAAGGTGCCGCGAATACCGCCACCGTGGCAGTTCAGGTTGTCGCAGCCCTGGCCGGACAGAATGGGTTCGATGGTGGTCGAGAACGTGTCGTAGCTGAGCACGTAGGTCTGGCCCCCGGCCGGCGGCTCGGGACCGGTGGTCGACGCGTGATCGCAGGCGGCAAAGAAGCCGAGCGCAGCGACGCCAATCGCACACGCTGCGGAGATGTCATGTCGTTTCCAATTGTTCCTCATAAGGACTTCTTCTCCACGCCCACGCAGTCCGCGACCTGTCGGTCGCGTTTTGCCCGCGACGTGATGCCCACATGGCATGTTCACGTCCGGCGTGACGGTGGTCAGTAGCCCGGTTCACCGCATACCGGCGCGGCGTTTCGACTTTGTGGACAAGAGTTGCCCGGATTCAGCAAGGCACGCGCCAAACGCGTGTCGAGGAACGACGGGTTAGAAGTAGCGGATATCGGCCGACGCGCTGGTGGCGGCGTCGATCTCGACGTTCTTGCGGAGGGATTCTTCGATCCAGATCAGGAGACGACCACCGGCAGCCGGTTCGATCACAATGATGGCAATGTCGTCACGCGCCTTTGCAAGCTGGCGAGATTTTGCCGACCCGAGGACAAAAAGACCGGTGTCCCAGGCGTCGCAGGTGACCGCGCGCTTCGCCACCACCGTGACCGAGCTCACCGCGCTGGCGGGCCATCCGGTGCGTGGGTCCATGATGTGACCGTAGCGTTTGCCGTCCGCGTCGATGAATTGCTCGTAGTTGCCCGAGGTGGAGATGGCTTCATCGTGCAGGTGCACGCGCAGGAGATGTTTTTCCTTGTCGGACGGATCGCGCACACCGACCACCCAGCCATCGTGGCCGGGCGCACTGCCGATTGCCATCATGTTGCCGGTGAGATCGACGAGCGCACTGGTGATGCCGGCCTTGCGCAGCACGCGGGCGGCGCCATCCACGGCGTAACCCTTGGCGATGCCGCCCAGATCGATGTGCACGTCGTCACGTGTGAACGCGATGGACGGAGTCTTCGCATCGAAACGGATTTGTTTCCAGCC
>DATNGX010000358.1:0-3639 GCA_035605755.1 Candidatus Krumholzibacteriia bacterium | reverse complement strand
TACCGCACCGGCGTTATCTTCGGTGTGTTCACCGCCATCAGCTACGCCGCATATCTGTTGTGCCTGCGCGGCGCGCGCCGCGAGCACAACCGTCTCTCCGCCCCCGCCAATCTCACCTGGGTGAGCGGGTTCACCGCGTTGTTGCTCGCGGTGACCGCACTCGCCGGCGGGGAATCACTCGCCATTCCTGACATGAACACGGCGCTGGTACTGGTTGCCTACGGCGTGTTGTGCCAGGCCCTGGGCTGGATCATCATTTCGCGCAACTTTCATCGCGTCGACGCATCCCGCGCCGCGTTGATCCTCCTCCTGCAGCCCGCGCTCACGTTTGCGTGGGACATCCTCTTCTTCGACAGGAAGACCTCGGGCCTCGAGCTCGCCGGCGCGTTGATCGCCATCTCGGCCATCTATCTCGGCGCGGTGCGTCCGTCGCAACGCGCTCCGGAGGCGGCATGAACTGGAAGCTCGTCGCATCGTTGGCATGGATCGGCCCGTTGATGGGCGCGCTCATCGTGATGGGCGCGTTTCCCCCGGGCGTGGATCGCTTCGCGTGGTGCATCATCGTGCTGGCCAGCGCGTTCATCATTGCGCGCCGCGAGCCCGCTCACCCGGTGAAGTACGGCTTTCTGACCGGATTGTGGAACGGCGCCACGTCGACGCTGGTGCAGGCGTTCTTCGTGAAGCAGCTCGTTGCCAACAATCCGTGGATCGCAGCCGGGTTCGCGCGCGCCCCCAAAGGGTTCGATATGGAGTTCTTTGTTTTCATGTTGGTGCCGTTCATCGGAGTTACCGGCGGGGGTATGACGGCACTGGTAAGCATGTTGTTCCGGCGCGCGCTGTCGCGCGCGTATCCCGGCGCCGGCGAAAAGGAAACGTCCTCTTGACAACCACCGTTACATCGCCAAACCTTGCCAGGATGAAATCCGAAGCACTTCTCGCCACCGCGGGCCGCCGCACCAAGATCGTGTGCACGCTCGGCCCCGCCAGCAGCTCACCCGCCATGATCGACGCGTTGATCCACGCCGGCATGAATGTCGCCCGCATCAACATGTCGCACGGCAATCCCGAAGCCCATACGCGCGTGATGGCCATTGTGCGCGACGTGGCGAAGAAACTCGGTGTGTATGTGCCCGTGCTGCTCGATCTCTCCGGCCCCAAGATGCGCATCGGCGCGCTCGCGGCGGGAAAAGCCACCCTGAACGCAGGCGATTCATTCACGCTCACCACACGCGCAGTGCCGGGTGACTGGCGCGAAGTCTCGATCAGCTATCCACCGCTCGTCAGCGATGTGAACAAGGGTGACCGCATTCTGATGGGCGACGGTGAGATCGAGTTGTCGGTCGTGTCGAAGACGGACACCGACGTGATCTGCGAAGTGGTCAACGGCGGCGAGCTCAAGTCCAACAAGGGCATCAATGCGCCCGGCGTGCGCCTCAGCGAAAATGTGCCGACCAAACGCGACCTGGAGAGCGTCGCCTTCGGCATTCAGGCCGGCGCCGACTGGTTCGCGCTGTCGTTCGTGCGCACGGCGGAAGAGGTGCAGGGCCTGCGCAAGATCCTGCGCGACAAGGGAAGCGATATTCCCATCGTCACCAAGATCGAAAAGAAGGAAGCGCTCGACAATCTGCCCGGCATTCTCGAGGCCTCCGACGCGGTGATGATCGCGCGCGGCGATCTCGGTCTCGAGCTTCCCATCCAGCAGGTGCCGTTGGTGCAGAAAGACGTCATTCGCGCCGCGTTGCAGGCATCCAAGCCGGTGATTACCGCGACGCAAATGCTCGAGTCGATGATCGTCAACCCGCGTCCCACGCGCGCCGAAGCCGCCGACATCGCCAATGCCGTCTTTGACGGCACCGACGCGGTGATGCTCTCCGGTGAAACGGCGTCGGGCAAGTATCCGGTGGAGTGTGTGCGTACCATGGCGGAAATTGCGCAGGCAAGCGAGGCGCGTATCGACTACGCCGCGCGTTTCGCCGAGCAGCCCCCCAAGCCGGGGACCGGTATCACCGAAGCGATTGCGCATTCCGCGTGCTCGGTCGCCATCGAAATCGGTGCACGCTTGATTCTGTGTTGCACGCGCTCGGGCCAGACCGCGCTCTTCGTATCCAATCACCGGTCGCCCACGGCCATCGCGGTCATCAGCCCGCACGAGCCCACGCTCAAACGCACGATGCTGTTCTGGAACACGTTGTCGGTGCGCATCGCAAGCGGCGGTGACACCGACACCATGATCGGCAAGGCGAAAGAAGCGGTGGTGGCGGCGGGAGTCGCGAAGCGCGGCGATCGTATCGTGGTGGTTGCCGGTGTGCCGGTGGACGTTCCCGGCACCACCAACATGATCAAAGCCGACGTGCTCTAGCCGGGCACGGCTACTTGGTCGCGGGCTTCTTCTCGAGGAAGCTGCCGATCCACGTCAGCACGATTCCTCCAATCGCGCTCCCACGTCCGTCGTATACTGCCATCAGGTGCCCCGGGGATCAGAGGAAACCGACGTGCTGAAAGACCGATATCCATACTATCTCGCCAACCAGCCCGTTGCCGCGAACACAGATCTCGGTGTGAGTGACAAGTTCACAGGCGAAGTGGTGACGCGCGTGGCGCTGGCCGGCGATGCGACCGTCGACGAGGCCATCACGCACGCGCTGCGCGCCGTCGAGCCCATGCGTGCGCTTGCCTCGTACGAGCGCCGCGACATCCTCACGCACTGCGTGACGCGTTTCACCGAGCGCAAGAGCGATCTCGCCGAAGCGCTGTGCATCGAAGCGGGCAAGCCCATCCGGGACAGCCGCGGTGAAGTCGACCGCCTGATCGACACGTTCCGCGTGGCGGCGGAAGAATCCACGCGCATGGTCGGCGAAGTGCTGCCCATGGACATCTCGCCGCGCTCGCGGAATTATCGCGGCATGTGGAAGCGCGTGCCCATCGGCGTGTGTTCATTCATCACGCCGTTCAATTTTCCGCTGAACCTCGTGGCGCACAAAGTGGCGCCTGCGCTTGCCGTGGGATGTCCGTTCGTGTTGAAACCCGCCAGCGCGACGCCGGTCGGCGCTCTCATGATCGGAGAAATTCTCGCCGAAACCGCGTTGCCGCCGGGGGCGTTTTCGATTCTCCCCGTCAAAGGTGAGAACGCGGCGCGCTTCGCCGAGGACCCGCGCATCAAACTGTTGAGCTTCACGGGATCACCCGCGGTGGGCTGGGAGCTCAAGAGCCGCGCCGGGAAAAAACGCGTGCTGCTCGAGCTGGGTGGCAACGCGGCGGTGATCGTCGATGCCGATGCCGATCTCGACGACGCCGTGGCGCGCATCGTGACGGGTGCCTTCTACCAGTCGGGACAGAGCTGCATTTCGGTGCAGCGCGTCATGGTACACAAGAGCATATACGACGACTTCAAGACGCGACTCGTGGCGGCCACATCGAAGCTCGTGAGCGGCAACCCGCGTCGCGAGGAGACCTTCATCGGCCCCATGATCACCGAAGAGGATGCGGCGCGACTGGACACGTGGATACGCGCCGCGGTCAACCGCGGTGCCCGCGTATTGGCCGGCGGACGCCGTCAGGGTGCGATGCTCGAAGCGACGCTCCTCGAGAACGTTCCCAAAGATGCAGATGTGTGCGCGAAGGAAGCATTCGGTCCGGTCG
>DATNGX010000357.1:0-2482 GCA_035605755.1 Candidatus Krumholzibacteriia bacterium | reverse complement strand
ACAGGCTCTCGGGGCGACTGCCGGCCCGCGTCTGTGTGCTGCTTTGTCTGTCGTTGCCCGCGAGCATGCCCGCACTCGCGGCTCCGCTCCAGTTCACGCTTTCTATTCCTGACGATCGCGCGACCATCGTCCCCGGTGTGGACGGCGACCGCATCTCGCTGACGGGAGGAGATTGGAAGCTTCCGTTCGAGCCCGGCGCCCCGGAGCTTCCGTATCGTCTCGTCCGCATCGTGCTGCCGCAGGGGCAGCAGGTGGACACGTTTCGCTTCGAGTTTGACGCCGGATTACGCGTCGCGGCAGCGTTCAAGCCGGTGACCACGGATGATCTGGCCGTTTCCGACGGCGGGACCATCAGGTCCGCCCCCACCACGTCCCGCAGCACCCATCAGCGCGTGAAGTATCTCGGCACCGCCACCCTTTACGGTTACCAGGTGGCGAGCTTTGCCGTGTATCCGTTCGACGTTGAAGCGGGTGTGTTGCGGCGCGCAACCCGCGTTGATCTCGCCATTGATACGCGGGCGCTCACCCAACTCACCGCCGCGCGCATTCGCCACCGCGACGGCTGGCGCGAAGACGTGCGCGCGCACCTTGCGTCCACGGTGATCAACCCCGGAGCGCTCGCGGCATACGCGTTCGGCGAAATGACCATGCCCGGCGTGGCGGGCGGTTTCACCGCGTCGACGTTTCCTTCGCTCGAAGGCAGTCCGGTTGATTACGTGATCGTCACCAACGACTCGCTCGCCGCCGCCTATCAGATACTCGCGGACTGGAAGACGAGCAAAGGTGTTCCCACCGTGGTGCGCACCACCGAATGGATCGCGGCCAACTACCGCAACGGCTCCGATGGCGCCGAAACCATCCGCAATTTCGTCAAGGATGCGTACGCGCTGTGGGGCATCAAGTATCTCCTGCTGGGCGGAGACTCGCCGCAGGTTCCGGTCCGGCTTGCGTTCAACTCGTACTATCCGCCGCCCAACGGTGGCACCAATCCGGCCGACATGTACTTCGGGTGTCTCGACGGTGATTGGAACGCGGACCACGATGCCGTCTTTGGTGAGTTTGGCGCGGACAACGTTGACCTGTGGGCCGAGGTTTACGTGGGGCGTTTGCCGACGCGCACCAACGCCGAAGTCAACATGATGGTCAACAAGATCAAGACCTACGAGAAGCCGCAGCACATCGCATACACGAAAAAAGTGCTCTTCCTGGCGCAGGTGTTGTACCCGATCGATTGGCAGATCGGACAGCCCCTCGCGCTGGACGGCGCCGGCATTGCCGAGTACGTGCGTGCGTTGTACGTCGCCAAACCCGGTCTCACCGTCGCGCGCAATTACCAGAACTACACCGCCTATCCCGCCGCGGCGGGCCTGGCGGCTTCGGTTCCCGAGTCCCGCCAGGCCGGCATCGATTCCATGAACGCCGGCTACAATCACATCATTCACGTCGGTCACGGCTTCCGGTTCAACATGTCGCTCGCCGATGCCAGCCTGGTGAACGCGGATGCCGATGCGCTCACCAACGGCGTCAAGCTCATGAACCTGAATCTGCTCAACTGTACGTCGAGTGCTTTCACGTACGAGTGCATCGCGGAGCATTTCCTGCGCAATCCCAACGGCGGAGCCGTCTCGGTGGTGGGCTTCAACGACGCCGAGCTGACTGCGGTCACGCCGGAGTACGCGGCCGAGTACTACCGTCTGGTGATGAACCAGGACGTCGTGCACCTGGGCGAGGCGTTCGCGCGCTCGCGCGAGCCGCGCACCGCGTACGCGGACGCGAGCGATGGCGCCGATCGCTTCACCCACCTCACCTATACGCTCCTCGGCGATCCCGAGATGGCGCTGTGGACCGGTCCGGTGGCGACGCTTACGGTGGCAAACGCTGCCAGCATCACCAAGGGCGCGAACGACATCTCGTTCACGGTGACGAGCGGGGGCAGTCCTGTCGAAGCGGCGACGGTGTGCCTCAGCAAGGGCAACGACGACTACCGCGTCGGCACCACCGACGCCGGCGGCCAGGTGACGATTCCATTTCGCGCCGAGAGCAACGGCACCATCGACGTGGTGGTGACCGCGCTCAACATGAAACGCTACGAAGGCACCATCACGGTGGGCGGCGCCGGCGCGTACATCGCCATCAACAACATCACCATCGATGACGACAACTCCGGCGGCACCAGCGGGAACGGCAACGGCGTGATCGAGTCGGGTGAGACGGTCGGCCTTGGCTTCGTCATGAAGAATCACGGCACCGTCACGAGCGGGACCGTCAGCGTGTCCCTGCGCTCGAGCGATGCGGGAGTGGCGCTTACCGACAGCACCGCGGCCGGCGGGACCATCGCCCCCGGCGGCACCGGCACCATGACCGGCGGCTGCGTGGTTGCCTTCAACAGCTCGCTCGGCGACCAGCACGCCGTGCCGTTCACGCTCGTCATCAAGAACAACGGCGCGGAGACGTGGAAGGACACCTTCAAGAAGCTTGCCCA
>DATNGX010000356.1:0-2085 GCA_035605755.1 Candidatus Krumholzibacteriia bacterium | reverse complement strand
GGTCTCAAGCCGGGCGTTTCGTATTCATGGACCCTGGAGACGACCGATCCTCTGGTGTCTCCGCCGCTGCGCACGCCCGCATCATTTTTCGAAATCATTGCACCCGCCGATGCGACCAGCCTGGATAACGACCTCTCGCAGCTCGACGCCAACAAGCCGGGCGCGGTCACGTACCACCTGACTCGTGCGAGCCTGTATTTCGACCGCGGCCTTGTCGACGAAGCGATCAAAGAAACCGAAAGCGCGTTGGCCGCGGATCCTGACAACAATTCCCTGCGCAGTATTCTCGCGCGTCTGTATGCCGACACCGGGCGCACTCAGGATGCGATGACCGAGCTCAACAAGACGAGAGAATAGGCGCCGCTGTCGGGCGCTGCCCATCATTGCCACTCCCCTGTTAAGCTGTTAGTCTCCGCGGATGCAGGGACGGCGTCTGGGCGGCTACGAGCTGCGCGACAAGCTTGGGGAGGGGGGTATGGGCGCGGTCTATCTTGCCCACGACCCCACCCTCGACCGTTCCGCCGCCATCAAGATCATCCGCGCCGAGACCCTCACCACCGAGGGGAAAGAGCGCTTTCTGCGCGAAGCGCGAGCCTGCTCGCGCATCAACCACCCCAACATCATTACCGTGTATGCGGCCGGCGAAGAAAACGGCACGCCGTACATGGCGATGGAGCTCATCGACGGCCGCACGCTGCGCAGCGTCATGCACGACGGGCCGGTGGCGTGGCGCACGGCCACCAAATGGCTGGTGGAGCTGCTCGATGCGCTGCAGCGCCTGCACGCCGAAGGCATCATTCATCGCGACTTGAAGCCCGAGAACATCATGGTGACGCGCGACGGCATCATCAAGCTGATGGACTTCGGACTCGCGCATCTCACCACGCAGACGGCCATCACCCAGGAAGGCACCACGCTGGGCACGGCGCCGTACATGTCGCCCGAACAGGTCATGGGCCGGCGTCTGGATCCGCGCAGTGATCTCTTCTCTCTCATCACTATCTATCAGGAGATGCTGACCGGGACGTATCCGTTCGGCGGCGATCACGCCATGTCGATCATGTACGCCATCCGCAACGAACCGCCCGCACCACTGGCGACGCGCGAGCCCGATTTTCCGCCCGCGCTCAAGACCGTAACTGCGCGTGCGTTCGAAAAAGAGCCCGAGAAGCGCTACGCCGACGCCGCATCACTGCGCGCGGCCGTGCTCGAAGCCGCGCCCGAGATCGGCGGCGGCGTGCGTGTGGTGAAGGCATCGTCGCGCCGTGTGCTCGTGCTCACGACAGTCATCGCGCTTGCGACCGTGGCCCTCGGGCTCGGCGGCTGGAGCGCGATCAACAAACATCGCACGACGGCGGACCGCAACGCGGCCAAGAACCTCAACGAGATGGGATTTGCAAAACAGGAAGCAGGCGACCTGGCCGGTGCCGAGGAATACTACCGCCGCGCGCTGGAAAAAGACCGTCGTTATGCGCGGCCCTACAACAATCTCGGACTGCTCGCGCTGGGAAGCGGCCGGAGCGCGGAAGCGGATTCCATGTTCCGTCTCGCGATTGCGCTCGATCCGCGTTTCTCCGCGGCGTTGGTGAACCTCGGCAACCTCTACGTCGACGCCAAACCCGAAAGCGCCGAGGTGTTCTACGCGCGCGCACTCAACGGTGACGAGCCGGCGGCGGCCGCCAATCAACTCGGCCATCTCATGCTCGATTCGGGCCGCGTCGACGAAGCGCGTACGACTCTCACCCGCGCACTCCCGCAAGCCACCACCCCCGGCGTTCGCGGCGCACTGCTTCGCAACCTAGGCAAAGCCGAAGCCGCCGCCGGTGATTCCGTGTCTGCGCGCACTCACTGGCAGGAAGCGGCCGCTCTTCTTCCGAATGATGAAGAATTGCGTTCCCTGCTCTCCAACTGAATTTGGGCGGCGTGCACGCTGGACGCACGAGCGGGTGGCGACGGCCAGGGCTCCCGATGGATGAGCGAAGCGAGATCCATCGGGATGGCCGGAGCCAGGCCCTGCGAGTGCGTCCTGCAAGCGAAGCCCCCAAAAGAAAACGTCCGATCACCATGCGGTGACCGGACGTTCTT
>DATNGX010000355.1:0-5374 GCA_035605755.1 Candidatus Krumholzibacteriia bacterium | reverse complement strand
GGCGTTTGCGACGACATGGGAATCGATGACTGCACCGTCGCCGTTGAACCGTCGACGTGGGGAAGTGTGAAGTCGCTGTATCGCTGACACTCAGCGCAGATTGAAAAGCAAAAGGCGCCCGGTTCATTGTGGACCGGGCGCTTCTTTTTCTGGCGATATTTTGCGACCAAAAAACTATGTCGCGCGGGAGGCGTTGCGGTTGCCGCTGTCGTCGTCGGAAGCGGATTCGTCCGAGATCGCTTTTTCGCGGGCGATGAGTTTGTCGAAATCCACGTCTTCGGCGTTGAGCTCGGCGGCGCGGGCAAACATGAAGACGTCTTTGGCGCGCTCGTCGTGGTCGAAGATGCTGGGTGTTCCCACGGGATTACGGATGGCGTCGAAGGAGACGCGGGTTTCGATGCCGAAATCGGTGGCGATCTTGGCGCCGCGTTTCATGGTCTTGAGACGCGCGATCATGATGATGCGCTCGATGTCCTTGTGGGTCTCGCACACGGCCTGGAGCGCGCCGGTCACGCGTCCGGTGACGCCGAAAGAGCCGTCCATCGTGGCGATGTAGAGCTCGCTCGCGACTTCGCCGAATTCGTTCTGCCAGAACACGCGGTCGCGCGACGCAAAACCGAGGATCACGATGACGTACGCGCCGCCGGCGCGATACTGCTGCGCGCGCCACAACAACGACGCGACACCCATGTCTTCGCCCATCAACACGACTTTGCCGTCGGAGTTGAACTCGCACCCACCGCCGAGCGGCCCGCGAATCTGAAACACCTCTTCGCCCGCGTTGAGCACCATGAGCTGTTCACTGGGCAAATCGCGGCCCTGTTCCACAATGGAAAATGTGCCCGCGGAGTTGTCCGCGCCGGTCACGGGCAACGTGATGGGTCGCGAGTCGGGATTCAAATGGATGTCGACGTACTGGCCGGGCTTCGCTTTTTCAGCAATCGCCGGAAGCTCGAATTCGAGAAGAAAGGTGTCGTCGTTGAACGACTGTTTGCGCGTGATCTTGAACATGGTCAATGCGGCACACTAATGCACACCCGGCGCTCGCGCAAGCATAGACTCGGTGCCGCGGGCGGAACGCCCTTGAAATGGCTGCGCGGCGTCGCCATGCGACAAATGGCGCGCGACGCGCGGGCCGCCGCGCCCACGCGGGGGATATAAGGATTGACTCCGGGACCGCACTGCGGGTATCGTTGAGTGTACTCAACTGCGGTTTGCCGCCGCTCTTTTCTCCGCGATCTGTTTACCCGGGAAGTGCCACGATGAAGGAAACCATGGCCAAGGCCGACCTCAAGTGGGGCGAGCTTCCGTTCGACTACATCAAGACCGATTGTCATCTGGAATACAACTTTCGCGATGGCAAATGGGATGCAGGTACGGTTGTCGAGGACGACAAGATCTCGATCAGCCTGGCGTCGACGTGTCTGCACTACGGCCAGGAATGCTTCGAAGGCATGAAGGTATACGAGACGAAGGACGGCCGCGCGCTTTCCTTCCGTCCGGAGGAGAACGCGCGCCGCATGGCGCACACCGCCGACAAGATTCTGATGGCCGCGCCGCCGGAAGAGCTCTTCATCGAAGGCTGCGACCGGACCGTGCGCTTGAACCGCCGCTTCATTCCGCCGTACGGTAGCGGTGCGGCACTGTACATCCGTCCATTGTTGATCGGTGTCACCGGAACCGTGGGCATCAAGCCGTCGCGCGAGTACATGTTCGTCGTGTTCGTGACGCCGGTGGGCCCGTACTTCCGCTCGGGATTGAAGCCCGTGAAGATCATGGTCGAGGAACATGTCGACCGCGCGGCGCCCGAGGGACTGGGCGACGCCAAAACGGGCGGCAACTACGCCGCCGGCATGCGCGCCACCTGGGCCGCGCGCGACAAGGGATTCTCCGAGGTGCTCTTCCTCGATGCGCGCACCAAGCGCTACATCGACGAGTCGGGCAGCTCCAACTTTTTTGCCATCACGCGCGACGGCACGTACGTCACGCCGGAATCGCCGTCCATTCTCGACAGCGTCACCAACAAGAGCCTGATGGAGCTGGCCGGTGACATGGGTATGAAGGTGGAGCGCCGTCCCATCGAAGTGAGCGAGCTTCCCAATTTCGTGGAAGCGGGCCTCATCGGAACGGCGACCATTATCACGCCGTTGTCGGCCATTCAGCACGGCAACAAGCTGATCCAGTACGGATCGCCGGCCGAGGTCGGCCCGGTGACCCGCAAGCTGCGCGATGCGCTGCTCGCGCTGCAGATCGGCGACGCGCCGGATCCGCACGGCTGGACGCACGAGATCGATTTGGATTGAGGGATGGGCGCCGAGGCGTCCAGTAGGAAGTAGTGGCGGAGGCTCCTTCTTCGGTGAAGGGGCCTTCGTCATTTTTGTGCCACCCGCTCCGGGCCGTTGTCATATCATTGCGTCGTGATTGGTCGCGTCATTCTCCAATACAAAGTTGCTTCGGAAGCCGACGGGGCGGGCCTGTGCCGCGCCGAGGACAGTGAGCTTGGACGCATTGTCGGGCTCAAGTTCCTTCCCAACGGCACCGGCGGTGACGACAACGCGCGCAAGCGCTTCAAACGCGACACCGAGTCGGTGACGCAGCTTCACCACGACAACATTCCCGCCATCCACGGCCTCTACCAGACGGCCGACGGCCAGTGGTTCATCGCCATGGACTACCACGAAGGCGAAACCATCCGGCAGCGCTTGTCGCACGGTCCCCTGGACGGTGATGAAGCCATCCGCCTCATTGCGCAGATTGCCGACGGTCTCGAGCAGGCGCACCGTGCGCAGGTGGTGCACGGCGGGTTTACGCCGGATGCCGTGGTGATCACGCAGGATGGCGTGGCGAAGATCATCGATTTTGGATTGGGCGACGTGGTGCCGGCGGGGCTGATTCAGTCGCGCGATTACATGTCGCCGGAGCAGATTCGCGGCGAACAACTCGACGCGCGCACCGACATTTTCTCCTTCGGAATCGTGTGCCACGAGATGCTGAGCGGCGTGCATCCCTTTCGCGCCGGTCAGGAAGCCTCGGTGGAGGAGCGCATCCTGCGCGAAGACCCGCCCCGCCTCTCCGGCGAATACGAGCTGCTCGACCCGATCATCCAGAAGATGCTGGCGAAGAACCGCGCGCTCCGTTACGCGAGCCTCGAAGCCATGATGCGCGACATCGCCAACCTGCGCACACCGGCCCCCGTCGAGCACGTGGCGCGCCACCAACGCCAGGTCACGATTGCACTCCTGGTCGCGATTGCGGCGACGGTTGTGGTGATGGTCATCCTGTCGTTCCACAACCGTTGATGGAAAAGCAGCAACTCACACTCACCTGTCAGGTCGACTCGTACCGCTCGGGCTGGACGATCGTCGAGTTTCTGGCGCACCGTTTTCCGTATCACACCGCGGAGGGGTGGACGAAGCGCGTCGAGGACCAGTGGGTGCACGTCAATGGGGCCACCGTGGCAACGTCGCACGCAGTGGAGAAGAACGACGCCGTCGCGTACACCATCTGGCACACGGAACCGGCGGTGGATGACCGCTACACGGTGCTGTTCGAAGACGAACATTATCTGGCCGTGTCCAAGTCGGGAAACATTCCTGTGCACGCGTGCGGGATCTACATCGTCAACACGCTGATTTCACGACTGCGAGCGGACCATGGCGCCGGTATCAATCTCGCGCACCGGCTCGATCGCGAGACGAGCGGCGTGGTGATGCTTGCCAAACATCGCGGCGCGAACCGGCTATTGGCGGGAATGTTCGAGCGCGGCGAAGTGGAGAAGCGTTACCTCGCCGTTGTGTATGGTCGCGCCGGCGAGCCCGGAAGCACCGCTCTAATTGACGCGCCGATCGCAAAGGTCGACGCGCGCTACCAGTATCCGCTGGAATACGAGTACGGAAAGGCCAACGATCGCGCCACCTATCTTCCCAAGCGCATCGTCGGCGAGGGTGGAAAGCCGGCGCGCACGCGCATCGAAGTCACCGGCGTGCGACAGCACACCCACGGCGAATTGAGCACGTTGCGCGTGACTCCGGAGCAGGGAAGAACCAACCAGATTCGCGTGCATCTCTCCCATATCGGACATCCGATCGTGGGTGACAAGATTTACGCGCTCAATGGCGAATTGCGCGACGAAGTACTGCGCGAGGGTCTCACCGGACGCGTGCGCGAAGCCCTCGTCTTGGACCGCCACGCGCTCCACTGCGAATCCTTGCGCTTCGTGCACCCGCTCACCGCGCAGAGCTTGACCATCGATGCACCCGTCCCCGATGATCTGCGCGTGCTCGCCGGAGGTTCCGCATGAACAGGATGGTCGCGCTTGTGATCGTGCTCATGATGCCGCTCACGCTCAGTTGCGCGAAGAAAATAAAAGTCGGTCCCGAGGGCGCGCGTGTCATAGCAAAGAACGCGTACATCTACGGCTTTCCCATCGTCGAGAACTACAAGATGATGTACGCGTACGCGGTCTACAAAGACAGCGGACACTTCCGCGCCCCCTTCAACACGCTCGCCGTGGTGACTCCCGACACCGCCGCCGTCGATTCCACCGCGAGGGTGACCGCGCCGGCGAGCAAGCCGTACGCAATCGCCTGGCTCGACCTGCGCAAAGAGCCCGTCGTCATCACCGTCCCCAAACTCAAGGAAGACAGTCGTTACAACATCCAGTTGATCGATCTGTACACGTATCATTTCGACGAGCTCGACACCGGGAAGAGCGGCAACGCGGGCGGCAGCTTCATGATCGTGCCCGCCAATTGGAACGGAAAGACGCCCGACAATATTACGCGTGTCATCGGATGCGAGACATCGTTCGCGCTTGCCATCATCCGCGGGCACAGCGCCGCCATCCAGGCCGCCGAAGCGACCGAGGCGTTTCTGATGGCGTTCAACGTGGAGCGGCTTTCGAGCTTCACCGGCACCCGGGCGCCCACCGCCGATGCACTCATCTTTCCGCCGTACTCGCAGGAGACCGTCAACTCGGCCGGATTCTTTCAGTATTTGAACTTCATGCTGCAGTTCTGTCCCGTGCACCCCAGCGAGATTCATGAGCGCGCCGATTTCGCCAAACTCGGCATCGCCGGCGGCAAGGGTTTCGATCTCGGGTTCATGGACAAGGACATTCTCGACGCCGTCAACGGCGGCATGGCGGACGCGCGCAGCGAGATAGCGCAAGCCGCCGCCAGGACACCGGAGAATCGCGTGATGTACGGCACACGCGCCGACCTCAAGAATGATTTCCTCGCGCGCGCTGTGGCGGCGCGCGTCCGTCTCTACGGTCCGCCAAAGATTTAGCCTCACCGCGCATCCGCCCACATATTGGCTGCATGGCGCTCGACCTGCAGTCCGGCCAATCCTACTGGCTTCTCCGGAACCACGA
>DATNGX010000354.1:0-2815 GCA_035605755.1 Candidatus Krumholzibacteriia bacterium | reverse complement strand
CCCGCTCGACAACATTCGCTGGACACCGCCCGAAGGCGGACAGGGTCCGAACTACACGGTGCTGTAGCTCGGCGGCCACGAGCGGGTGGCGACGGACAGGGCTCACGTTGGCGCCGAGCGGAGCGAGGCCCAACGGGATGGACGGAGCCAGGCCCTGCGAGTGGCCAAAAAAGAAACACCGCCCGGCAAACGCCGGACGGTGTTTTTGTATGACTTGTTCTCGACGGGTTTACGTCGAGGGTGATCCCTCGAGGGGCCGTCTCACGTTCGAATCCGCGTCACGGATCGAGCGCCAGAAACGGACCGCCTCTTCACCCTTCTTCCAGGACAGATAGACCACAGTGTTGTTCTGGATGGAGAAGAAGTCGACCAGGCCTTTTTCCTCGTCTTTCAGGATACAGCCCGAATCGCGAACCGATGCGCGGGCGCGGTCGATTTCCGCTTCCACCATCTTGATCTCGTGCGTCTTCTCGTCCAGCTCGACCGCATCGCGGTTGGCCTCATCGGCGCCGCATTCGACGATCAACTTGAGGATTGCGATCTCCTCGAGCAGCCAGAGATAGCGCTGCCGGTTGCGTCTGATGCGCTCCAGTGCATTTTCCAAGAAACCAGTGAGGGCGTTTGCTTCCTCCACAGTAAAAAACTTGGGGTTCATGCCAAACTTGACTCCCTGCGTCGCCCGGGCGTCGCCAAAACGTTGTTCCCTAGCCTTGCCCTTAGTGTCCCAGACGATCCAACTGCATCGTCTAACGTATAGGTAGTCCGGTTACCCCTAGAAAGCAAGGGGCAATTGCCTGATACCCTTGTGCAACTTTTCACGCGACAACGAGCTGCGTGAACAAGCTTCTCAGAACACATGAAGACGCCCTCCAAACGTCCGTACTGCACGAAGCGTTAGCCACATTGACCCCGCGTGCATCGATTGGTACCTTGCGGGCCATGCAGTTGATCGATCCGTCCTCCTTCTTGTGCCCGGTCCGCCCCGTGGACCTGGCAACCATCGACGCCGTCGGGTTCGACCTCGACCACACCCTCGCCCTCTATGACGATCATACCGTGAATGTGATCGCCGCCACGGAAACGGTCCCCATTCTGGCATCGGTTGGTCACCCGGGTGCCGTTTTTCCTACGGAGAACATCACCACCACGGCAAGGGGTCTTTCCATGGATCTGCGGCACGGCAACGTGATCAAGATCGGGGCGGATGGACGCGTGAAACTGGCACGCCGCGGTGAGGACTGGCTGGGTGCGGAGGCGATCGCCGCCCGTTACGACGGCCACGATCCGGCCGACGAGTCGACCACGTGGCACGTCAACTCCCCCTTCGACATTCCAACGCTGTGGTTTTTCTCGACCCTGGGCCCGCGCATTCGCGATGAGGCCGACACGGCGTACGCGGCGCGCGTGTTGCGCGACATCCGGCGCTCGCTCGATCACTCGCATACCCACGGTGAGCTCAAGCGTCACATCGAGCGCGACCTTTCCCGCTATGTGTCGCCGGTCAGTGGCGCGCGTGCCGGGCTCGAGCGCTGGAAAGAAAGCGGCAAACGACTTTTCGTGCTTACCAATTCCGACCAGAATTACGCGGCACGCGTGCTCGACCACGTGCTCGGCGCGGGATGGAATGATCTGTTCGATCTCGTGTTGACGGACGCGGGCAAGCCGCGCTTCTTCGCCGAACGAGCGGCATCGCACGTAGAGGCGCACCTGCGTGTCGAGCCGTCGCGCATTCTCTACGCCGGCGACAACTCGCGCGCCGACATTGCGCCGGCGCGACGTTGCGGTTGGAAGACGGTTCACGTGGTGGCGGAGCTCGCGGCGCCGGCGGCGGCGGCTCCGTGGGAGGGCGCACTGCACCACCACGGTTCTCCCACCTGGTTTGCGAAAGTCATCCATGAACACGCGGACGCCACGTGTGCGCGCATCGACGCGTTCCTGGCCCTCGATCCCCGACAGCCATTGCAGCCGGCCGGTGACTTCTACCGGAGCATCACAAGCTCTTGACACTTTCGGTGCCGGACGGCAACATCTGCGGACACTTGCCGCTTTTTGATGCCGCGGTCGTCACGGCCGCAGGAAAGGTTTGAACATGAGCAATGCCTCGACGAATTCCGCCAGCCGCGCGTTTCCGTTGACTCCCGCCGCCGTGTGGCTGCCCGCCACGGGAGCGCGCCGGATCGCCGCCGGTATTGCTCTCGCGGTCGCATTCGCCGCGCTCACGGCGCTGGGCGCGTACATCGTCATTCCCATCGAGCCGGTGCCGATCACCATGCAGACGCTCTTCGTGCTGCTGGCAGGGGCATCGATCGGCGCAGGCTGGGGCTCGCTCAGCCAGGTGATCTATGTGGCGCTGGGGATGGCGGGGCTTCCGTTGTTTGCACAGGGTGTCACCGGGCCCGCCGTGCTGGCCGGACCGACGGGCGGCTATCTGATCTCGTTCCTGGTGACGCCGTGGCTGGTGGGATGGATGTTGCGGAAGTCGAATTCGATCCGCTGGCAGATCGCTTCATTTGTCTCGGGACAGTTGCTCATCCTCGTGCTGGGAGTTGCGCATCTCACGCTCTTCTATACACACGATCTTTCCAAAGCTCTGATGGTGGGTGCGGTACCGTTCCTCGTCGGGGACGTGTTCAAGATCGTGGCCGCGGTTTCTATTCATCGCTCGTCGCAGGCGTTGGTTCGTCACTATAGAAGCTGACGAGAGGGTAGCGGGAAAGAAGACACGCTCTCGCGTGTCTAACTCAGCGCGTAGTGGACGCAGTTCTTCCCTGCCGCTTTGGACTGGTACAGTGCCCGGTCCGCCGCGTTGAAGAAT
>DATNGX010000353.1:0-3037 GCA_035605755.1 Candidatus Krumholzibacteriia bacterium | reverse complement strand
AGCAGCACGATCATCGTGATGACGACGACGCGCTCGACGATGGTGAGCGTGCGGGAAAGCCGTTTCTCGAGGGGCGACGCTTCGGTCATTCCTACCACCGAATGATCAGTTTGGGATGCGTTCCGATCTTCTTTTCGAACTCCGCGGGCTCGAAGTCCTTGATGTCGGTGATGGTGTCCTTGCCGCGGTTGAGCATCACGTTCCAGATCTTGTCCTGGATTCCGTTTTCTTTCGACTCGAGCAGGCTCTTGGTGATGACCCAGGTCTCGAACAGACGCCGGCCGATGATGCTGTGGATGTTGATGCCCTTCACGATGGTGCGCTGGAAGTCCTCAACCTTGAAGTCTCCCTGCTTGAGTCCGAACAGCACCACGTCGCCGCCGCGGCGGACAGACATGAGCGCGTTGTTGACGGACGAGTTGTAGCCCGCCATCTCCATGGCCACGTCGACGCCATCGATGCCGCTGAACTTGACCACCTGCTCGACGATGTCGGGATAGGATTTCCATCCGTTGTTCTTGTCGGGCTGAATCTTGAACTCGATTACCTCGTCCGCACCGAGTTTGCGCGCGAGCTCCGCGTTCACCGGGTTGGGATCGATACCAATGATGCACGACGCGCCCAGCGCTTTCGCGATCATGATGGTGAATTGCCCGATGGCGCCGCAGCCGAAGATGGCCACGCTCTTGCCGCGCAGGTCGACCGCCGTCGCCGCGTGCACGGCATTGCCGAAGGGCTCCTGCACCACGGCCACTTCGGGACGAATCTTGCTCGCGTCGGTGCGCCACAACACGCTCGCGGGCAGCTTGATGTACTCGGCAAATCCGCCGTCCTGCGAAATGCCGATGATCTTCTCGTTCACGCACACGTGACGCTGTCCGATCAGGCACTGGTGGCAGCGTCCGCACACGATGTGTGATTCGGCCGCAACCAGGTCGCCTTCCGCGAAGCCATAGTTCACCGCGGCGTTGGACCCGATCTCGGCCACGGTGCCGAGCACTTCGTGACCGATGATGCGCGTGGTCTTGTGTTCTTCCTTGAGCGAATTGTGAATCATGGCCTTGAACGACGAGCGGAACCAGATGCCCGCGTCCGAACCGCAGAAGCCTGTGTACTTGAGCTTCACGATCACGGAGTTGGCGTCGCGGCGGTTCTTCGGATCGATCGTGGGCTTCGCGACCTGCGTCTTGCGGAATCCCCGGGTCTTGTCCCATTTGTCCTTTTCGACATCGTAGACGAGCGCCCACATGGGCTCGGCCACGCGCGGAAGCGTCACGCGGGCACGGCCCGCGGTGGCGGCGCCTTTGGGCGCCTTTTTCGCGGTGCGCGCCTTGGGGGAGGCGGGAACATTGCGGCGCGTGCGGTGGTTGGATGTCGATCGCGTTCGTGAGCCGTTAGCCATGTGTGGGTGTTGCCCTTCGTTGGGTGTGGATGTCAGGCCGCTTCGGCGCGGCGCGTCGTGGTCAATGCCCGGCCGTAGAGGGTGGCGCCGTGCGCGCGTTCAATGGTCACGCGCACCGTCTCGCCAACCTCGGTTCCATCGCCGGGAAAAATCGTGTGCTTGAACGAATCCGTGCGGCCCGACACAAAGCCCGGGCTCTTCTCCACCGCTTCCTCGACAAGCACGTCCTGCACGGATCCGACGAATGTCTTGTTGGTCTCGCCCGTGATGATCTTCTGCATGCTCACGAGCTCGACGATGCGGCGCGTCTTTTCTTCCTCGGCCACGTCATCGGGAAGCTTGCGCTCGGCGTAGGTTCCCTTGCGCTCGGAGTATTTGAAAATGAACGCGGCGTCGAAGCGCACGTCTTCCATGAGCTGGCGCGTGTCTTCGTACTCGTCCGCCGTCTCGGTCGGAAAGCCGACAATGATATCAGTGGTAAGACCGAGCCCTGGAATGGTGGCACGCATCTCGTCGACAAGCGCGCGGAACTCCGCGTTTGTATATGTGCGACGCATGAGATCGAGCACGCGGTCGTTGCCCGACTGCAGCGGCAGATGGATGTGCTTGCACAGTTTCGGATGATCGGCGATGGCGCGAATCAGATCCGTGGGAAAATCTTTCGGGTGCGGTGAGGTGAAGCGCACACGCTCGATGCCGGGCACGTCGGCCACGCGCCGCATCAGATCGGCGAAGCGCACATCGCCGTCACGGTACGAGTTCACATTCTGGCCCAGCAGGGTCACCTGTTTGTAACCGTCGCGCACCAGCGCCTGCACTTCGGCAATCACGCCGTTGGCGTCACGGCTGCGCTCGCGGCCGCGCGTGTACGGCACGACACAGAAGGTGCACATGTTGTCGCAGCCACGCATGATGGCGATCCACGCATTGATGCCGCCGCTTCGCACCGGGTCGACACCGGTGTAGGTCTCGGTGACGGAAAGCTTGAGGGCAGCCTTGTCGAGCGTGACCGTCGGTTCGATGATCCCCCGCGACGCATCGATCAACTCGGGGAGATGCCGGTACGAATCCGGTCCCGCGACAAAGTCGACTTCGCCGTGGCCGTCCAGGAGATCCTGCTTCAGGTTCTGCGCCATGCAGCCCAGGATGCCGATGGTGAGGTCGCCCTTGCGCAGCGCACGCTCGCGCTTGAGCTGCTGCAGGCGGCCGTAGATCTTCTGGTGCGCCTTCTCACGGATGGCGCAGGTATTGATGAGCACGACGTCGGCCCCCTCAAACCGCTCCGACAACTCGAAGCCGCGTTTGACGAGGATCGACTTCACCAGCTCCGAGTCGTACTCGTTCATCTGGCAGCCGTAAGTCTCTATGTAGACGTGAAGTGACATGAACTCAATATGGGGCAAGGCCTTAGGCCGCGCCCGACTATAACAGAACGGGGCTGCCACCGAAAGGGCGAGGTTTGGATAGCACGGAAGGCGCGAGCCGACTCTTGCACATGTGTTTACCGGCATATTACCTTTGAATCTGCGGTTCACCGGTAATCCACCCCACCCGGGAACCGCTCCCCACGCAGAGTCATGCAGTGAACTTCGATCCGGAGGTCGTGCTGTGCACCTTCGAGCTCTCGCCTTCTGC
>DATNGX010000352.1:0-3200 GCA_035605755.1 Candidatus Krumholzibacteriia bacterium | reverse complement strand
GAAGCCGACGAAGTCATCTTCTCGCTGAAGGCGCCGCAAGCGCAGGAAGTGTTTCTTGTCGGCGATTTCAACCAGTGGAACGCGACCGTCGAGCCCATGAACCGCGTGGATGATCACTTCGAGGTGACGCTGTTCCTGGTGGCGGGCGAGTACCGCTACCAGTTCGTTGTCGACGGCAAGACCATCGATGATCCGGACAACTTGCCGAAGGCGAAACCCGCGGCAGGCGTGCACGGTGGGTCGCCGCTCGTGCTCGTGGAACGTGGCGACGGCTTGGTGCTGAGCACCGAAGCGACGAGCAAGACGGCGCCGGTGTCGCATGCCGAGCCGGGCGTCCGCTACATCGGTGCCATGCGCTCGCGCGACGACACCGATGTATCGCAACGCGTCGATTTCACGGTACGGGGAAATTTCGATGTGCTCGACGCGCGCGCTTCGGTTGCCACCGACGATACGTCGTGGGCGTGGAGCTCGGGGCCCTCGATCGACGTGTGGTTCGACCGCGCCCGGGTCGACGTGAAGCTTGGAAAGCTCTTCGCGCGCGGCTTCGAGAACGACACGACATGGACGTCGTCGGATCCCGCCATGCTGGTGGGGAACGCCGGCGTGTATCGATATGACGCCGGCTTCAAACGGCACGGCGCGGCGGCGACGCTCTCTAATGCCCACGCCGCGCTGCGCGCGCTCTACGCCGACGCGACCACACGCACGCCGGCGAATACGGTGGCGCCCGACAGCGGTGTGGCGTACGGAACGCAGTACTCCTTTGACGGGAGCGACGTGCTCGCCGCCGAGGCCGCTGTCGATTTCAAGAAGAGAGGCGCCGGTTTCGTGTTTCGTCGTGAGACCGGGTTCAATCCCGGCGTGGCCAGTCTGCCGGGCGCGCTGCCGCCTGTATTGGATGTGTTCGCGACGCGCGAGAACCGCGCCGTGTCGGATGTATGGGTGCGCCATGACGACCTGTTCGGCGTGCGACTCGATGCCACCTACGGGTGGGGAAACGTGAAGTCACACGCATTCGGCACAACGCAGGATTCGGTGATTACCAACGACCCGTCGATCGCGGTGAACGAAGTGGATCGCACGTTCCCGGTGATGGAGACGCAGCGAGGACTTCTCGAGCTGGGCGTGGGGTCGCACAAGAAGGTGCACGGCTTCGCGCAGTGGGACTTCACGCGCTTCGACTTCGACGGACTGCGCGGCCACTCGCGCGCCGATGTGCAGCGCGTGACGCTGGCGGCCGCGGACACGACCGGAGACTGGACCGTGGGCGCGAGCGTGCGTTACACGCACGCCGATTACAATGACACGCCCGACGCGCTCGCCATCGACTGGCCGGAGCTCAATCCGTGGCTCTCCATCTGGGATAATTTCGACGAAGCCGCCATCGTGGGCCTCGCCTTCGATGAATATGATGTGGCCACCATCGATGCGGGGCACGCATGGAAGCGTGTGACGGCCACGGCGCAGGCGACGGCCGGCGTGCGCGGTGTGGCAGAAGAGCTCGTGCACGCCAGCGTGCGTGCACATGCCGACGCCGTGATCAGCGGGCCGTGGCAGGCCGCCGCGTATGCGCGCAGCGCGTGGTATGATGCGAGCAACTGGAATTCCGACGGCTGGCGCTGGTCGGGATATATTGAAGGCAGCTACCACCGCGGCCCGATCGCATTGTCGGTGGGATACGGTTTCGACCCGCTGGTGTTCAACCCGGTGACGGCCGAGTACAATGACATCGGCTATACCGAGTTCCTGCGCGGAGCACTTGCCGGTGGTGTCGCGCGCAGCCGCGCCGACGATATCGTGCGCGCGCTCATCGAGCAGGAGAAACGGCTCGAAGATGCGAGCGTGTTCAAGATCGAGCTCGTGGTGGATTTGAGATGAAGCGCACAGTTATTGTATTGATGGCGCTCTCACAGCTGGTCGCGTGTGCGTCGCTGGCACCACGCTCGCGCGCGCCGGGACCGCTCATGACGGGCGATGGAGTGCGGTTTCGTTTTTTTGCACCGTCGGCGCACCGCGTGCAGCTCGCGGGGAACTGGCCGGAGAACAACTGGGCGCGCGGCGACGGTCCGGCGGGTGAAGCCGACATCGGCCTCATGCAGGACGACGACAATGACGGGACGTGGGAAATCGTGATTCCGCTCGAGCCGGGGCGCTACCAGTATTTGTTCTGGCTGGACGAAGCGACCTGGAAGCTCGACCCGGGAAATCCGGCCGAAGTCGACGGAGGCCCTGCACGGCGGGCGTCTGAATTGGTCGTCGTACAACGCGGTGGGAGCATGGAGGTACGTTGATGACAAGAGGTTCCAGATGGGTCGTGCGCGTGCTCCTCATGACCGCCGCGATCGCGGCGGTATCCTGCAGCGGTGGCCCGCCGCCGCCGGTTTCGGGCGGCCCCGAGCCTGTCGAGGGCGGCGTCCTGTTTCGCTACAAGAACTCCAACGCCCATCGCGTCAACCTGGTGGGAGATTTCAACGATTGGTCGCCCACGGCCGATCCCATGGCGGACGAGAACGGCGACGGCGAATTCACCCTCTTCTACCCCCTCGGAGTGGGGACTTATGCCTATAAGTTCCTCATCGATGGGAAAAATTGGGTGAGCGACCCCGCCAATCCCTCCAGCGAACCGGACGGCTTCAACGGCCGCAATTCCGTGGTTAAAGTTATCCCCAAAGGCTCCTGACGCGGCGGGCGAGCCTCCCGGCCTAATCCGTTGTTTTTATTGCCTATCGGCGGTCGGGCTGGTACCATGCCGGCTGCGCGGGGCATTCCTTCACGGGTTCCACTGCTAAGCTCATTTCTCGCCCCCATTTGGCACCGACCTTGCCCTCACAGGTGCTGGCTCTATGGGTGAGCGGATGCCGCCGTACGCACCGTTCGATAAGCGACAGTAACTCCCGGTTGTTCGACAAGGCTGTGATTCGTCCTCGCCGTTTGACACCGCGATGGCTCCTCTTTTTGGGCGCGTTGACCGTGCTCTCGGTTGCGGCGTGGGTGTCGGCCATTGCCAGCGCAGGCAGCGGCACCGCGATCATCACCCCCTCCGCTCCCGTCCCCGCGGGCTCCATGAGCAAATGGAGCATCCAGTACACCGCCGCTGAGGACATGAAGAACGGACGCGTTCGCGTCACCGTTCCCGCGGGCTGGACGGCCCCGCAATCATCCAGCTCTTCGTCTTCCGGTTACGTAACCGTCTCCAC
>DATNGX010000351.1:0-6892 GCA_035605755.1 Candidatus Krumholzibacteriia bacterium | reverse complement strand
TCTCGTCCGCTTTAATTCCGGGGCAAGTTTATTTCCGGTGGCCGGAGCAGTATGCCCGAGTGGACGGTGGGGGCGAAAGTTCACGAGGGAACCGGTCGCCGGAATTCTTCGAATTTCCGGCGGGAAGGATTTCATAGGATTTCGGGCATCGGGCGCGGGACCAAAGGTTCGGGAGTCCCGCCCCTCCCGCCGGAAAATTCTTCGATGAAGCTCGATACAGACTTCGATCCAGGCGATTGCTTTTCTACTCCCTCTTTCGCGACCGCCTGGGAAGTCTGTTTCGAGCTTCATCGCTTTTCAGGACCGCTTAGAACTGGACTCCGAACGTCAGTGCCTTGTTGAACTCCGGCTCGAGAATCTCGCTGGCCTCCAGGTAGAGATTGATTCCCTCTCCCAGCATCCGAATTCCCGCACACCAACCCCACGCGTTGTCGTCGCGATCATCGCGCCGGCCATACTGATAGCGGCCGTAGGCCTCGAAGAACGACACCTGGGGGAGAATGACGCCACCGTCGGCGAAGTAGTGAAACCGGTCGCGGTCGACCTGTCCGCTGATTCCGAGCGTGAAGTGCTTCGCGAACATGGCGCCGAAACCGCCCCGGGCGCAGGCCTCGGAGTGGGCGTGGTAATCGGGCCAGGAGACACCGCCGCCGACCCAGACTTCGGGTTTGACCTCGATGCCGCCGGCGCGCGCGGCCAACGGCAAAAGTGAAATGATCAGGGTGAGAACCAGGCTCTTGAGGCGTACAAAGCGTTGATGCATCGGATCAGTATAGCGGCTTGCCAGCCTTGGTGCGAGCGGTGTACGTTTGAGACCGTATTCACACCACCTGCGAGGAAATTAGCATCCCCGTGAGCAGCAAATCTTATCTCCCCACACGCCAGGTCATGGTGGGTGCTGTGGCCGTCGGCGGCGGCGCTCCCATTTCCATCCAGTCCATGGCCACCACGCCGACCACCGATGTGGCCCGGACCGTCGATGAGATCAAGCGCATGGAAGACGCGGGCGTCGACATCGCGCGCGTGAGCGTTCCCGACATCGAAAGTGTGCGCGCAACGGAGAAGATCGTCCGGCAGATCCGTGTGCCGCTGGTCGCCGACATTCATTTCAATTACCGCATGGCGCTCGAGGTGGCGGGGACCGGCATCGCCAAGCTGCGCATCAATCCCGGCAACATTGGAAGCAAGGACCGCGTGGCAGCGGTGGTGGCGAAAGCCAAAGAGCACAAGCTGCCAATTCGCATCGGCGTGAACGGCGGGTCGCTCGAGAAGGACCTGCTCATGAAGTACGGCTTCCCCACTCCCGAAGCAATGGTGGAGAGCGCGTTCCGTCACATCCGCGTGCTCGAAGAGCACGACTTCACGGACATCATCGTTTCATTGAAGGCGTCGCACGTGCCGCTGGCACTGGCCGCGTACAGGCTCTTTGCGAAACAGTCGCAGTACCCGCGCCATGTCGGCATCACCGAATCGGGACCGGGCCTCTCGGGCGCCGTGTTCTCCTCGGTGGGGCTGGGCATTCTCCTGCACGAAGGCATCGGCGACACCATGCGCGTATCGCTTGCCGCCGATGTGGTGGATGAAGTGAAGGTGGCGCAGAAGATTCTGCAGGCATTGCACCTGCGCTCCAACACGCCGCGCATCATCGCGTGTCCGACCTGCGCGCGCAATCGCATCGACCTGTTCGCGATTGCGGCCGAAGTCGAAGAGCGCACCGCGCACCTGCGCGTTCCCATCAACATCGCGGTGATGGGTTGTGCGGTGAACGGCCCCGGCGAAGCGGCCGGCGCCGAGATCGGCATCGCGGCCGGCGACGGCGAGGGACTCATCTACATCAACGGCAAGATCGACCGCAAGGTGAAGGAAGAAGAGATGGTCTCCGAGCTCATGAAAGAGATCGAGGCGCGCTGGGGCTCCGGTAAGGCCGAAGTCAGCCACGCCTCGACAGTCGGTCGCTGGGTCAAAGACCCGGATTCCGAATAACGCTACCGCACGAGCGAGATCTTTCGCGTCAGCGTTTCCTTCCCGGCGCGCAGCCGGCAGAAATAAATCCCCGCACTCGCGCGATTCCCGTCATCTCCGATTCCATTCCAGTGAAACGCGTGCTCGCCCGCATTGCGTTCGCCTGAAAACACCGTCGCCACGCGGCGGCCACTCACGTCATACACGGCGAGCTCCACCGGTCCCCGCTCTGCCAGCGAAAACGAAAGCGTCGCATCGGTTGTGAACGGGTTGGGTGTCGCGGGATGAAACGCAAGCGCTGCGCGCGGAACCGTTGCGCTGGCACGCTGCGAAACAATCACACCGCTCTCGCGACTGTGCACGACGAGCTGGTACTCATACGTCGATCCGGAGACCGCCGTGCGATCGACATAACCATGCGTCGTCGCGGAGAGTGAGCTCGCCAGCGGCGTCATCTCGCCGCCGCGCGCAGCTCGCAGGATGTCGATGCCCTCGATCGCTTCATCGGACCACAACTGCCACGCCAGCGAGACCCCGTCGTGCGTAGCACGCGCATCGAACGACGTGATCGCCACCGGCACCGGATTCTCGGGCAAGTACCAGTTCTCCTGGTGCTCCTTGCCGTCGATCCCCGTGGACGGATTTCCATCCAGATCGAACCAGCGGCCGTGATAGGCCTGCGCCGCTCGTTGCACGTTGGTGAAGTCGGCTCGCGGTGTCACAAGGAAAGCAATGCTGAACTTCACGGTTTGCCCGGGAGCGATACTGGCGAAGGGCCCGCACGAAACCATGACGCGGTAATCGCGCGCCACGCTGCCCGGTCCGTCGATCTGGTGTCCCGACATCAGTTCATAGCGCTCGAAGTCATTGGTGGGATCGCCACCGTCCTCAAAGCTCTGGCTGCCGGAGAAGACGGCATAGGCTGAGACTCCCACCTGTGGAGGCGCGCTCGCCCCCGTTGGGTCGGTGGGATGATCGAGGATCAAGATGCCGGCGTATCCGGTCGCCTGACCCGCATCGCCATTCCAGTCGTACCAGTACGCAAAAACGTATGGCTGGACTCCGTGCGCCCCATGATCAACCGGGATGTGCACAAGAGCGGTCGCATCGTCGTCCCAGTAGGCGGGGCGCGTTTTGTATCCCACATCGCCGTCGGCGAACATGCCGAGGTATGCGTTCTGAATCGTCTTGTTGCCCACGTTGGTGATCAGAAACGTGACGCCGACAAAATCGTCGTAATCCGCATTACTGAACTGGTAGCTCTCTTCGCGCACGTGCAGATTTAGCGGCCGGTGCTCCGGGTATATTTGCGTGGCCGACGGCTGGTTGTCCGTGAACTGGCGACTGAGCATCTGGTCCGAGATGGCAGCAAAGTCCTCGTCCACCTGGCCATCAGCATCGTTGTCGTAACCGTCCAGCGGGTCTTCGTCGACTTGACCGTCTGCGTCGTCGTCCGCGGCTGGAGACGGAATGCGATTTCCGCCCGGAGCGCCGAATGCAGAGTAGTACACAATGTCGTGCACATCGGCGGATGGACGAAATTCAAATTGATAGGCGGATTGGCTCACGCTGGGAACCCCGTCGACGAGACCACCCACCCACATACCCGCGGCAAACAGGTACTCGACACTCGATCCCTTGGGCCATTCCATCGATGGGGCACCCGAGAATGAAAACCCGGCACCGGGCCAAGAACCAAACATTCCCCAGTTGGAAGCGTGCATGCGCACATTGCCCACGTCGTGAACCGGTGATCCGTCCAGGACGAAAATTCCAAGCGGATCGTTGGAAAGATCCTTGGCCAGAGCGGCGCTGGTAACGAGAAACAGAAACGTGAACAGGACGGCACAATACTGAAATGGTCTCACGGAGGAACTCCCTTCTTCCTTGGGCGGGTGGGCGCCGTGAGCTGAACAATTCAGTGGGGTACGAAAGCGGATGCCGGGGGTGCAACAAAAGAATATGGGGCGGGTCCCCGGTGCGCAATAGGCAGAGATGGGTCAGCGCACGACGACGAGCTTTTCCCGGAAGACCTGGTCGCCGACTTGAAGGCGGCAGAAATACACACCCGCCGGCACACGCTTCCCGGTCTCGTCGCTCCCATTCCATGTGAAGATGTGTTCGCCGGCGCCGCGCATTCCCGACGCGAGTTTCGCCACGCGCCGGCCCGCCACGTCGAAGATGGCGAGATTGGTGTTTGCATCCGCGGCCAGATGGGCCGAGATGGTGGTCGTGTCGCGGAACGGATTGGGATAACTCAGCCACAGCTTGTTGGGCAACAACGGCGCCGTCATGGCGAGAGTGGGCGATGAATACGACGAGCCAAACTTGCCGTACACGATGACACGATACGTGTAGCGCTCGCCCCCCTTCGGCGCGAGATCGACGAACTCACGCGCGTTTCCCGGCAGCGTCGACAGCGTGACGGCCGCGCCGCCCTGCTCCGGCGTACGCTCAACCACCAGATGATCGATGGGCTGATCGCTGATGAGTCCCCAGCGCAAATGAACCGCGCCACCGTCGGCGCCCACGGAAAATCCGGAGAACCACACCGGCACCGGATCTTCATCCGGCAGATACCAGGGCTCGTGGTGCTCCTTGCCGTCCACGCCGGTGCCCGGATCGTGATCGATGTCGAACCAGAGACCGTTGTACGCCTCGACCGCGCGCGCGACGTTGCTGTAGTCATCCTCCATGGTGACCACGAGGGCCACCGTGAACGTGATGGTCTTGCCGGGCGCCAGCGTGGGAAAAGGTCCCACAGACATGAGCGTGCGCACGTCGCCGTACAGCGGCGCCGAGGCCGTGCCTTTTGCCATCACTTCGTAGCGTTCGAAATCATTGGTGGGATCGCCGCCGTCCGCGTACGAAGCAACACCGCTGAATGTCTCCAGCGTGTGCCACGACACGGCCGTGGGTGCGCTGATTCCGGCGGGATCCACCGTGTGGTCGAGGAGCACAAAGCCACAACGACCGGGCGTATCACCACTGTCGCTGTTCTCGTCACGCCAATATGGAAACGAATAGGTCACGACGCCATGCGGACCGAGATCGACCGGGACCGACTCGATCCCCGTCACATCATCCGACCAGTAGTTGGGCTGGAAACGATGTCCGGCGTCGCCATCGGCCATCAGCCCCACATACACATTGTCGAGTGTTTGCTCGCCCGTGTTTGTGATCGAAAACGTAAACCCGACGAAATCGTTGTACGCCGAATCTGAAAACGCGTAGCTGTCCTCGTGAACGTCAAGGTGCAGCGGCGTGTGCAAGGGATAATAATCGTTGATGTCGGGCTGATCGTCGCGAAAGTGACGACTCAACATCTGATCCGACGCGGCGGCGAAGTCTTCATCCACTTTGCCGTCGTGATCGTTGTCGAAGCCATCCAGTGGATCTTCGTTGGCGACACCGTCGTGATCATCGTCGGGATTGGCCGGAATGCGCGCGCCGTGCTCCATGTCGTAACGGGTGCGGTACACGGTGTCGCGTGAATCGGACGAAGGCCGGAACTCGATTTGGTACGCGGAGGTCGACACAGCGGGCGTGCCGTTGACGAGCGCCCCCACCCAGAGCCCGGCAATGCTGAGGTACTCGGCACCAGACTCCCCCGGCCATCGCGCCGACGGCGCACCCGAATACGCTGCTCCCGATCCGGGCCATGATCCGATCGCCCCCCAATTGGATGCATGGACGCGCAGGTCCCCGGCCGTATGCACCGGCGAGCCGTCCGTGACCGGGGCGCCGTGTATTCCCCCGTTTATCCCGGTTTTATCGGGTGGCGGGTATGAAATCCGGGCACGGGGTGTTGAAAGGGGAAGGCAGGACAACAGCATGACTGCCGCAACCACTGAAGCGCGGGACACGGTCGGTTCTCCTTCGGGGCGAAGGCGTTGCGGTGAGGCGTCATGAAGATATCGACTGAGCACCCTTGATGTCAACCTCAGCACATCCGCAAGTTGAAGCCCGGCTTGCTATTCCACCCATTTCGCCGTATTCTTCGACGGTCGAAGTGGGACCCATGATCAAGGCTGACAGCGTCCAGGATACCTACCAGCAAATGAAGGCGAAGCTCTCGCGCGTCGTCCCCGACGTCGAGCTGCGCGAGAAGGCCGAGCTTGTCTTCCAGATCAACCGCCTCAAGGCGGAGCGCGGCGCCATCATCCTTGGACACAACTATATGGAGCCGGCCCTGTACCACACGGTTCCCGATTTCGTGGGCGATTCCCTGGAGCTTTCGCGCCGCGCCGCCCAGACCGACCGCGACCCCATCGTTTTCTGCGGCGTGCGCTTCATGGCCGAGACGGCCAAGATCTTGAATCCCACCCGGACCGTGCTGCTTCCCGCCGCCAGGGCGGGCTGCTCGCTGGCCGCCAGCATCACCGCCGAAGACGTGCGCGATCTGAAGCGCCGCTTCCCCGGGGTCCCCGTGGTCACCTACGTCAACTGCTACGCCGATGTGAAAGCGGAGACCGACGTGTGCTGCACGTCGAGCAACGCGTCACGCGTGGTGGAAGCGCTCGGCTCCGACGCCATCATCTTTCTGCCCGACGAGTATCTCGCGCAGAACGTGGCGCGCGAGACCGGCCGCCAGGTGATCTTTCCGACCAAGACCCCGCGACCGGCATCCGCCCGCGGCGAGGCGCCGGAGAATCTGCACTACGCGCTGGTGGGCTGGAAGGGCCGCTGCGAGGTACACGAGAAGTTCACCGTCGAAGACATCAAGATGGTGCGCAAACAATTCCCCGACGTGGTCGTGCTCGCTCATCCCGAGTGCAGCGCGGAAGTGGTCGCGGCGTCGGATTTCTCCGGCAGCACGACGCGCATGATCGATTATGTGAAGAAGTCGAACGCCCCCCGTTATCTGCTTCTTACCGAGTGCAGCATGGGCGACAACATCATCGCGGAGAATCCGGACAAGGAAACCGTG
>DATNGX010000350.1:0-3604 GCA_035605755.1 Candidatus Krumholzibacteriia bacterium | reverse complement strand
GGCGTGATGTCGCAGGAGAGCGTATTCCAGTTCGACGACGTGACGGGTTATCTCAGGCTGCGTAATGTGATCGTGCGCATCCAGTGACGGCTACGTCGTGAGTGGTGCATGGTCGGCGATATCATCGTTGCTTGATTCCCTCCTGCTTCACGATGCCGTAACGCTTGATCTTCTTGATCAGGCCCTGGCGCGAGAGCCCCAGCTTTCGCGCCGATTGCGACTTGTTCCAGTTGGTCTGCGCCAGCGTGCGCTTCAACAGGCTTTCCTCCAGATGCGTCACGGCTGCGGCCAGCGGTGATTCACACAACACGTCGACGTCGATATTTGCGTTCACCGCTCCGCTGGCGATGCGATCGGAGAACATGTCGGGTGCCAGCGCATCGGGTGAGCCGTGCAGAGCCATCACGCGCTCGATCTCGTTCTCGAGCTCGCGTACGTTTCCGGGCCACGGATACGACACGAGCAGCTGCAGCGTGGGATCGGGAATGGACGGCTTGGTGAATCCACGCCGCTCGAAGAAGTGCACGACGAGGTCGATGACGTCGCCGCGGCGCTCGCGCAGCGCGGGCACGCGCGCTTCCACCACGTTGATACGATAGAACAGATCTTTGCGAAACGCGCCCGACGCCACCATCTCGGCGAGATTTGCGTTGGTGGCCGTGATGACGCGGACATCGACGCGCCGCACGCTCCCCTCGCCCATCCGCCGCACCTCGCCCTCCTGAAGGACACGCAGCAACTTCGCCTGGATGTAAGGCGGTATCTCGCCGATTTCATCCAGGAACAGCGTCCCGTTATTGGCCTGTTCGAACAGCCCCGCATGCGACCGCACCGCGCCGGTGAACGCGCCGCGATCATGTCCGAACAGTTCGCTCTCCAATATGCCCGGGGCCAGTGCAGCACAGTTGACGGATACGAAAGGAGCGTGGGCGCGCCTTGAAAACCGGTGCAGGTTGCGCGCGAGAACTTCCTTGCCGACGCCGCTGTCCCCGGTAATGAGGACGCTGACGTCGGAGCCTGCGAGTGTGAGGACCAGATCGCGCAGCCGGTGCGCGGCGGGAGAAGTCCCAATGATGGGCGGCTCGAACCGATGTTGGGGCATCACGTCGAATTCCTCGCCTTTGAAATTTCGTTCACTTCATCGTGCGCGCAACCGTTGCGCGGGGACGCGGAATGGCAAGGCGAGTGCCAGAGATACCCGGCGCACTGAAATCCAAGGGAACGCGACGGTTGCGAAGGAGCGCCGGGAAACACTGCAAGAACGCAGCGTGAGGAAGCGTGACAATCCCGAGACCGGGATTGTGCGCCGTTAGGCAATATCTTGAAGTGGCTTACGAGAACCGGGGAGGAGAAGAGAATGTGTCGGGCTTTCGACAGCATTTTTTCACGTCGCTTACGCGACGTGTATCATTCAATCACACCGTATCCCGTCGGTGCGAATGCGGTGGCGTCACGCGGTTTTTGTCCGTCGCCTTTCTTCCCCTTCTTGCCGACCATCCACACACGAGCGCCGGCGTGCTGGCACAGTGCGAGTGCGAGATCGCCGGTGATCCAGTAGCGTTTGCCGTTGTCGGCGGTGACAACGCACGCACCGTCTTCCAGGTTGACGACGCCGTTGATGGGATTGCCACCGTCGGGCGCCTTGAGGAGATCGCAGCGCTTCACATCCAGGCGCGGAATCTCGGGGTCGAGACGCGGAATCACTTCACCTTCGATCATCACACGCAGTCCGTCGAGACTTCGCAACTGCTGGTGCACATTCTCGTCGTGGGGCTTGAGGGTGATCTCGACCATCGGGTGGTCGGGCACTTCGAGGATCATGATGGTGAGCGGTGTGCTGCCGCGCATCGACAGCACACCTTCAATTCGAACGTGCGAGCCGGTCGCGAGACCGTCAATCGACTTCACACTCTGCGTGCCCGCGTGCGCCACCGTCGTCGCCAGAAGCGCCAGGAGTATGGGCAAGCGGGCGCGCATCACATCACTGGATGCGCACGATCACGTTGCGCAGCTTGACGTTTCCGGTCGGATCGTCGAACTGGAACACGCTCTCGTTCCCCGGCACACCGGTGAAGATGTGAAAGTCTCCGCTGGCGCGGCGGACGCTGCCGTTCACATCGCCCGCACCCGCCAGGTGATTGCCCACGAGCAGCGGTCCGAAGTCGTTGATGTCGATGGAGTCGTAGTTGAACCGGGCGTCGGCGGTGACGCCCGTTCCGCTCAGGTACTGGGCGGCCAGGAACTCGGCCATCGCATCGTAGAACGGAAGTCCGGTGGCGTTCTGAATGCACGCGCGCCCGGTGCACTTGCTCTGCAGAATGTCCTTCAGAATATCGGTGCCGTAGCGATCGGCGAGCAGGCGCAGCATGAGGTAAATCCCGCCGCGCTGTTCGAGCGGCGCCTGGTTGTCTTCCAGAGAAATAGCGCCGGGATCCTGGCGATACAACTTGCCGCGTCCGATGTTTGACGAGTTGTCGCCGTTCAAGTCTTCCGCCATGTGTGCCATTCCCTCTTCGAGCCACGTCGCCTGCACGGTGCCGCCTTCGTGGAAGATGCGCCACGAGAAGCTGGTGAGATGCTGGTGCTCGTGCGGAATGGTCCCCAGATTTTCTGCGGCGGTGGCATCGACCGGGAACTGGCAATCCCATACGCCGTTCGGATCCGCGGCGAGCAGATAAATGATCTCCGCGTGATTCGTGGTTCCGCTCGTCACCGGCGGCGTGCCGTAAAGGTCACGCGGGTTGAAAAATCCCGCGATGAAACCGCACGTGCAGTCGGCGCCGCCGCAGTCCGGCTCCTGCAGGCGGTTGACGACGGGCGAAATCAGCATGATCAGCTTGCCGTTGCCATCCACGTCGGAATACGGACCGAAGTAGGTGACGTTGGTCGCCTCGATCGAATTGTCGTAGGTCGATCCGAACAGGTCGAAGTGCGCCTGCGTGAAGTTACCGTTGGGGAGCGTGTCGTTGTCGGCATACACCAGGCATTTGGTTCCGGTGTAGCGAAGCGTCGCTGTGATGCGTGAATAGCTCGACGCCAGGTCCTGGTCCCCGGTCGTCGTCTTCAACACGTAGAACTGTTTTGTCACCGCGGGCGCGGCAGCAGACTCGTTCGGAGTGCGGCGACCATCCGACTCCCGCGGCACGCCATAATGATCGACCACGCGCTTCGCATCATCCCAGCGCCGTGACTCGAACCACTGATTGGCTTCGACGTGCGTGATCGGCGCCGATGATTCCGGCGCCCGGGACGTTGCGTTCGCCGGGGCGGCCGCGGGCACCGCACTGGTGGTCTTGAGGCTGTAGCCGTAACTGGTCGTGAATGGGGCCGCCGAATTCACCGAGTGCGGGATGACGAGGTACTTCGTCGACGCAGTGGGATTGGGCAGGCCAAGCTTGTGGTTGGCCCCGGTTCCCGAAAAAACAAACACGTCGCCGACGCCGCGCGTCACGGTCAGGCTCTCCGAGCTGGTGTCACTGCCACCGGGCGTGGTCACGGTGACGGGTCCGTCCGTCGCGTCCTGGTCGACCACGACGGTAATCTGCGTGGCGGTAACGCTCGTCGCCTTGGTCGCGGACAGCGGATTGGCGAAGGTCACCGTGTT
>DATNGX010000349.1:0-2151 GCA_035605755.1 Candidatus Krumholzibacteriia bacterium | reverse complement strand
GAATGGTGCCGTCGAGCGACGTGGCCATGCCGGCCTCGTTCATCGTCTCCACCATGAGGCGGTAGAGATTCTCGGTTTCGGCCAGTGAAAACACGCGGTCGCCCCGGGTGCCGCTCACGACGATGGCATCGACGTCGCCGTCGCGAATGGCGCGCAGCGCTTCTTCCGCCTCCTCCAGCCGCCGGCGCAGCTCTTCGTTTTCCGCGCGCAGCTTTTTCGAGGCCGCGTCCTGGGTGGGGCTCATCGCTCTCCGTCTCTCCCGGATGGTTCTTCGTCCCGGCGCAGATCCAGTCCGACAAGCACGCGGTCGGTGTCGGCCATGTCGCCGATCAGGCGTCGCAGCGGCGCCGGCAGTTCCTTGATGAGTGTGGGCGCCGCGATGATCTGCTCGCCGCGCGCCAGCGTGGGGTGCTCGTAGATGTCGATGACCTCGAGTGTGCAGCGGTCACTCAGATGCTCATCGCAGATCCGGCGCAGATTGCGGATCGCTGTGGAAGAACGGGTGCTGAGACCGGCGACGTAGAGCCGCAGCAGATATTTGCCGCCGTCCGCGGCCTCGGGTTTCTTGCGCGAAGGAGCGCGCTGTCGTTGTGTTCGCATGATGGGTGCTCTCCTTTGAGGGGTGCTATTTTCGCGGACGCAAATCGAGCCCGACGAGCACGCGGTCCTCGTTGGACAGATCACCGATGATTTTGCGCATGGGCTGCGGCAGCTTGCGCACCAGCGTGGGCACGGCGACGATCTGATCGCCGCGCGCGAGAGCAGGGTTCTTCACGAGGTCGATGACCTCGATACTGTAGCCGGCGTGGATGTGAGTCTCGCAGATCTTCTTGAGATTGGCGATGGCGAGGCGCGAGCGCGCCGACTCGCCCGCGATGTACAAACGCAGGTCCCAGCGTTCGGGCGCCGGGACGGGCTTCGGTCCCTTGTGTACCGGGGATCGGGCTGTCATGACCGGCTCCCTCTCGAGTTGGTTGTGACGCGCCCTCTCGCCGTCGATGCGGCGCGTGTGAGCCGTTCGCCGGTGGCGCGCGCTCCGGCGTAGGGACTGCGCAGGCCGATGCCGTTCTCACCCAGCGTCATCTCGCGCAGGTCGTGGGAGTGAGCCATGCCGCGGCTTTTCAGCACGTAGAACTCGCGCTTGCGCGCGCCGTCCGCTTCGATGACGCGAAGGCCGAGCCATGTGTCCATGAGCGAGCTCACGCCCTGCTCGAGCCGGTTCTCGTCTTCGGCGGCGCCGAGACTTGTGAATACTCCCGTGATCTTCAGGTTCTTGGTGAAGTCGATCACGCGCGTGAGCATGGATTTGATCTGGGCCGAGCTTCCCACCGCATCGAGATTGGTGATCGGATCCATCACCAGTGCGGTGGGCTTCAAATCGACCACCAGCTTGTGCAGCGCGACCAGGTGATTCTCCAGACCGTAGAGCGTGGGCCGGACCGAATGAAACACCAGCGCGCCACTCTTGCGGTGTCTGTCGAGGTCGATGCCGATCGAGCGCATATTGCGCATGAGCTGGTCGGACGATTCCTCGGACGACCAGTAAAGGACCCGCCCGCCGTCACGGCAGACCTGGTCGGCGAACGCCGCCGCGAGACTTGTCTTTCCGGATCCGGGCGGGCCACTGATCAACACGCTGGTGCCGACGAAGTAGCCTTTCCCGCCCAGCATTTCGTCGAGCGCGGGGATGCCGCTCGAAATGCGCTTCGTGCTTACCGGGTACGTGAGGCCGGCGGAGCTGATGGGAAGCACGGAGAGTCCCGTCTCGTCGATGAGCGTGGGATATTCATTGGTGCCGTGGCGCGCGCCGCGGTATTTCACGATGCGCAGGAGGCGCGTCGCCACCTGGTTGGTGACACGATGGTCGAGAAAGATCACGCAATCCGACACGTACTCTTCGAGCCCGTGGCGCGTGAGTTGTTTCTCGCCCTGTTCTCCGGTGATGATGGCGGTGACGCCCTTTTCCTTGAGCCAGCGGAACAGACGCCTGAGCTCGGCGCGCAGGATGCCTTCGTTGGGAAGACCTGAGAACAGCGCTTCCAGACTGTCGAGCACGACGCGTTTGGCACCGATCTCGTCGATGGCGCTGCCGAGGCGGACGAAGAGTCCCTCGAGGTCGTACTCACCGGTCTCCTCGATCTCGCTGCGCTC
>DATNGX010000348.1:0-4900 GCA_035605755.1 Candidatus Krumholzibacteriia bacterium | reverse complement strand
AGCGCCACTTCGTCGAAGGCACCGCCCGCGTAATAATCATAGACGGGCCCGGGCAGCTTCGACTCCGCGAGCCGCTCGAAGTCGAAAATGTTTATCGGCTCGCGCTCGCTCATGACGCGGCAAGAACGCGCCGAACCGCTTCGACCACGTCGTCGACGTCGTTGTCTGACAACTTCGGTCCAATGGGAAGACTCACTGTCTCTCGTCCAATGCGAACGGCATTGGGATAGTCTTCGTTCTTCCACTCATACGTCTTCTGATAGTACGGATGCTCGGGGATACTCAGGTAGTGCACGCCCACGCCGATGTTGTGCCTCTGAATGGCCGCAAGAAAGTCGTCGCGTTTGATACCCGAGCGCGCCTCGTTGATCATGATCGTATAGAGATGATAGGCATGGCGCGTGTTCGGCTCGGGATCGGACGGAATGCCGATGGGTAACGAATGGAACGCGTCGTTGTAACGCTTCCAGATCTCTTCGCGGCGTTTCCAGTTTTCTTCCACGCGTGCGAGTTGGTGGATGCCCATCGCTGCCTGGATGTCCATCATGTTGTACTTGAACCCGGCCTCGATGACCTGGTAGTGCACCCAGCCCGAATCGCTGAAGCGTTTCCACGCGTCCTTGCTCATTCCGTGCAACGCCAGAACCTTGATGCGCGCCGCTTTCTCATCATCCTTCGCGACCACGATACCGCCTTCGCCCGTGATCACATTCTTGGTGACGTAAAAGCTGAAGCAGCCGAATTCACCGAAAAGCCCCGCCTTCTTGCCGTGGTATTCGGTCTCGATGGCATGGGCGCAATCCTCGATGACCATGAGGTTGTGCTTTTTCGCAAGCGCCATGAGCGCGTCCATGTCACACGAGCGCCCCGCGAAGTGCACCGGCATGATGGCGCGAGTGCGCGGCGTGATCTTCTTTTCCACCTGCGCCGGGTCGATGTTCATGGTGCGCGCATCGACATCCGCGAGCACGGGCGTGGCGCCGGTATGAATGATTGAATTCACCGAGGCACAGAACGTGAGCGGCGTGGTAATGACCTCGTCGCCTTCGCCCACTCCGGAGGCAAGCATGGCGAGATGGAGCGCCGCCGTGCACGAGAACAGCGCCACCGCGTTGGACGATCCCTTGTACTGTTTGAACGCTTCCTCGAAACGCTGCACCTTGGGACCCGTGCCGATCCAGCCGCTCTTGATGCTGGCGACGACTTCGTCGATCTCTTCCTGGTGGATGTCGGGTGCGCCGAAGGTGAGAAAACGATCTTTGGGTCGAACCGGGCTCTGATCCATAAACTGTGCAAACCTTTCGCGTAAGGAGCGAGAATATCACGGCGTCGCCGTCAGCGACAATGCAGCATCAGGAGCGCACGAGACGCATGACGCACGCGATGTCCCAGGTCACGAGTGGTAATACGGGTGGAACTCGCGCATGAGCGGACTGTCCAGGCACACCCTGTCCACCGCGTTCAGCACCTCGGCTGGCGCCTTCCCCACCCAGTCGCGGTAGTACGTCGCGGAAACCCGGTTGGTGTCGAGCACGGTCTTGCGCTCGGAGCGTGACGTGGATGAATCACGCACGTAGGCATCGGTGGAAGGCGGCATGGAGAGACCGCACCAGCGGAACAATTCGCCGACCCGCGACAGCGGGTCCGTCGCCAGGTCCTCATACACCAGATGCAATGCCCTGTTTCCCACTTTGTTCGCGTCGTCAGCCAGCGTTTCATTGGCCACCCGCCAGTACGCGGCAAGCTTCTCGGGAAGCGTCCCGCGCTGGATGCGCTCCAGCAACGGACGATAGTTCTCAAAGCGCGGTTGCGCCGCGACCACGCCGGCGAAGTCGTTGATGTGATCGCGAATCTCCACAAGTCTGCCGCGCTGGATGAAATTCATCATGGAGCTCACGACCGCGGCCGGATGGCGCACCACATGGATGAAACGCGCATCGGGAAACGTTTCCGCGAGGAACTGTAGCTTGAAATAAAGCCGCACTTCCTTGATGGCACTGACGCGTATGTGATCGCTCTTGGGAAAATATGCGAACGGATGCTGTCCGATGCGGTTCAGGTGCAGAAGGTTGAACTGCGCCGCAAAGGCGGGCGGAGAGAGCTTCGCGCGACGCGCCCATTCCTCGATGTGCACCATGAGCCACGCTTCCATGGCAAACTGCCGGTGGCTCTCGTGCACGGGATCGAACAGAATCGAGCGCTTGGAGACGAGGCGCGGGAGATCGTGGCGCAGGCGCGCCGCCAGTCGCGTGGCGGGCGGCTCGAGGTACACGAACTCGCCGGGAAAGTACGGGAAGATGCCGTAGCCGGGCGCAAACGGCTCGTAGTAGTGCAAACAGTCCGGGTGCGAGTCGAAGATGTTCGCAAGCCAGGTCGTGCCCGAGCGCTGCGTCCCCAGAATGAATGTCAGCCCGATGGCGCTCACGCTTTTCTCGCCCACACGACGTAGTTGCTTGTCATGCGCCGGTTGCGGTCCAGAAAGCCGATCAACATGGCGACTGTCTGCAGCAGCCACGCCAACGGCCGTACCAGGAAGCGCAACTGCCCCGTGCCCTGCATCAGGAGATAGCACTGCGATTGCAGGAGCGCGCCTGCAAAGCCGGTGGTCGGGCGCAGCGCCATCACACGAAAACCGGCGCGCTCGAAAATCAGGCGCAGGCCGAATTCCGTGAAGCGCCAGTAATCGTGCGGTTCATCGTGAAGGTGCCATGTGAATGGCGAGGTGAGCACCACCGATCCCCCGGGCGCCAGCACACGCGAGAATTCGGAAAGCATGCCGGCCGGATCGGTGACGTGCTCGATCACTTCCGTGCACAGAACTGCATCCGCGCAGCCGGTCGCAAACGGAAGTGCCAGCGCATCGCCAAGCACATCGGGGTTGGCGCCGCGATCGGGGGCATCGATGGAATCGAATCCGACATAACGCTTGAAGCCGCGGAGGGACGGGCGATAGGGCTGCTCACCGCAGCCCACGTCGATCACAATATTACCGCCGAGCGGGCTCGCCAGCTGATCGACGTGGCGCATCAAGAGCGTGTTTGCGTACCAGTTGTACCAGGCGGCGTGAGGCATCGGTCTCATGTGCCGGCCCTCACCGCGAGCTCACGATAAATTTCTCCCAGACGCTCGCCCTGACGGCGCGCGTCGAACTCTGCTTCGATATGCGCGCGACCGGCGCGCTGCATTTCCATCCACTGTTCCGGATGCGCCACGATCCACTGCAGACGTTCCACCAATCCGTCGACATCGCGCTCGGGCGCCAGAAGGCCGGTCTTCCCGTCCAGAATGACGCCGGGGATGTCGCAGTGCGTGGTGCTCACGATCATCATTCCTGACGCGCTCATTTCGATCAACGATACCGGCGCGCCCCCTTCCGTGTCACCATCGGACGCCGTGACACTGGGAGAGAGGAACACGTGGTGACGGCGCGCTTCCTCCATGACCACTCGATACGGTTGATAACCCGGGATGCGCGTGCAGTCGCGCAGTCCCCCGTTCGCGATCGCGGCCAGGATCTTGTGCTTCTCCTCGATGGTGCGCGGTTCTCCGTGCTGGTCGCCGATGAGAGTGATCTCGAGCGGCACCGACTGGCGCAGGCGCGCCAGGGCCTCGATCGCATACGGGAATCCTTTCTTCTCGCGAAAGGACCCGGCCATGAAGACGCGCAGCGTCTCACCCGGCTTCCACGAGCGCGGCTCGAACGCAATCAGCGAGAGATCGATGCCGAGATGGTGCACGCGCATTTTCTGCGGCGGGCACCCCAGCTCCACGATCGACTGCCCCATGAACGGGCCCTCGCACAGCACCATGTCGATGCTGGCGAACATTTCGCGGTAGCGGTCACGCCAGCTCGGGTCCATGGTCGGATACTGCAGCACATCGAGACCGTAGAATGTCACCACGTGCGCAATACCAAGACCTCGCGATACGCCCAGATCACGCCACCCCACGTACCCGAAGTGCGAGTGCAGCACGCGCGCGTTGACGCGACGCGTCACATTGAACAGAAACTGCAGATGATTGCGAATATGCAGGTAACGCATGGCACGGTCCCACACGTGCCGCCAGCGCGGCAGATCCATGAGGGCGTGCACGCGTGGATACGGAAACTGGTCGAAATTCTCCCGGCGCGTGCACACCACGTGGCTCACAATGTCACCGGGGAGATTGACCACCTGCGTGTAGAGCCAGGTAGCGGTCTGTGGAAGCCAGCGCTGCACGGATTGCACCACGATCACGTCGCCGGCAGGCGATGGGGGCGATGGCGTCGGGCTCACGCGTGGGCACGTCCCTTTCGGCTCGAAGAAAACCGCATAACTCGTTGAGAGCTAACACAGAAGCTCCGGTGGGTCAAGGCAAGCATGAAGCCCCCGCGTTGCCCCTGGTAAACGTGCGTGCTACACTTTGCACCGCCCCACCACAGTCCTGCCCCGTAGCGAAGGTGATCGTCATGCGCAAGTTGTGCTCTCTTGTCGTGCCGGCGTTCCTCGCACTCGCCCTGGCTTCATGCAGCGACGACACGGCGAAACCGCCCTCGACTCAAAACCACGCCGACATCCACGGCCGGATAGCCGGCGACGATTTCGAGTACGACGTCGATCCGGGCGATCCCGGTTCCGGCCCGTTCGTTCTGCGCGGCAGAAACCTTCATTACAATGATGAAGACGGCGCGCTGGTCGTCGACCTTTCTGTGCTCAATCGCGGCGACGTGGCACAGACCGAACCGATCGGGCTCACGTTCATCCGCCTCGACCCCGACGGCGTCACCGTTCTGAACCCGGACAATGATGTCCACGACGATGGGGGCGCCATCCTGTTTCATTTTGCCAATGATGACGGCTTCTGGACGCCGGGAGAAGCAAGCCTGCCACGTACAGTCGAGTTCGGCGTCGACAAGGGC
>DATNGX010000347.1:0-4403 GCA_035605755.1 Candidatus Krumholzibacteriia bacterium | reverse complement strand
CAAGGCGGGCAACATCCGGCTGCAGCATCAGCGCGGCGGCGGCACGCTCTACGACATCGGCATCTACTGCATCAACGCCGCGCGCTATCTGTTTCGCGAGGAGCCCGTTGAAGTGTTCGCCATGCCGGGCAACGGCGGCGATGCGCGCTTCGGTGAAGTGGAAGAAAGCATGTCGGCCATTCTGCGCTTCCCCGGCGATCGCCTGGCCAGCTTCACGTGCAGCTTCGGCGCCGCGGACGTATCGACGTATGAGATTCTCGGGACCAAAGGACGGTTGCGGCTCGATCCCGCGTACGAATTCGCGGAGGGCTTGAAGCAGACCATTCAGATCAACGGCACCGAGAAGAAGAAGTCATTCTCCAGGCACGACCAGTTCGCGCCGCTCCTCATTCACTTTTCGGATTGTATTCTGGAAGACTGTGAGCCGGAGCCGTCGGGACTGGAAGGGTTGCGCGACGTGCGCATCATCGAAGCGCTGTATGCGTCCGCGCGTCAGCAGGAGCCCATGATGCTGGATTCGATTCCAAGCGGCGCGCGGCCCGACAAGTCGCAGGCAATGAAAAAGCCCGCGGTTTCCAAACCCAGGCTCATTCGCGCGCAGACGCCGAGCCGCTGATCAGTCCGACGCTTCCAGGGCGAGCTTGCACTTGACCCACTCGCCCTTTTCATCGCTCACAGCGGGCTCGATGATCTCCATCCGTTCGGCGGGAATCTTCGCCATCTCCACCATGTAGCCGCGAATCGCTCCCGCGCGCGCCACCGACAGCTGCTCGAGCTCGGCGTCGCTCACCGGTTGCGCCGCGGTGAGCTTCTCGCGCATGGACTGAAAGTAGGTGGCGAGATCGAGCTTCGCGGCGCCGCCCTGCGCCGGCACCGTGGTGCGCTCCGCGCGCAGCGCCGTCACGCTTTCCGCTCCGAAGCCTTCCGTCATCAGGGCTTCCAATGTTTTTTGCATGGGCCCGCTGGCCGGATCATTGATGATGGCGCGTACGGCCGCACTGTCGCCCTGGGTCGAGACCAGAAGACGGCTCATCAACAGCGCATCGAAGCGCTGCGCGCGCAGCGCTTCGGCGTCGATACTCTTGTCGTAGGCACCGCTCACCTGGAGCTTGAGCTGCGGCCGTTCCACCAGAGCCTTGCCCAGGTTGTCCAGGCGCTCGTGCTGCGGCGGGGTCAGCCGCGACGCACCGCCTTCGAACTCGACATACTCCATGTCGTCACCGCCGCCGATGCCGATGAGATTGCCGAGGAAACGGAACGGCGCCGTGGTGACCTTGACGATGACTTTTTTGAGCGCCTGCCAGATCAACGACGCCGTGTTGACCTTGGGATCGTTGAGATCGCCGTGCACCTCGAGGTCGAGATCGATGTTGCCGTTCTTGTCGCGCAAGAGCGCCAGTGCGAGCTTGATGGGAAGCCCGACCGCATCCTTGCTGGGCACTTTTTCGCCGAGATAGAGCTTCTCCAGCAGAATCTTGTTCCCGGCCTGGAGCTGCGCCTGCTTGATGTCGTACTCGAGGCCGAGCGAGAGCTTGCCGTGCTTGATGCGGTAGCCCATGAATTTTCCCGAGTACGGAGTCATCGAGGTGAGCTCGATGTTGCGGAAGTCCACCTTGATGTCCGTGAACGCGACCGGATCGAAGACATTGATGAAGCCGGTCGCTTTGGCGAAGCCGTGCTCGTCGACAGTGCCCTCGATTTTCACATTCGATCCCGCGGCGTTGTCGGGTGCGATGGCGGTGATTTCTCCGCCCACGTGGTGCACGCGCGTCGCGAACGGCAAGGGCAGGCTGAGATCGGAAAAGTCCACTTCGCCGCCGTCGATGCGAATGCGCCCGATGGCGATGTCGGGCGGCGGCGTTTTTGTCTTTGTCTTCGGAGCCGTGCTCTTCACCGTGACCTCGACGCTCTGATTCCCCTCCGCAGCGCTGGCGCTGACGGCAGGGGCCGCGGTCGCGGGCGCTTTCGCCATCGCGGGAGCGAACACGTCGGTCACATTGAAGCTGCGGTCGGCGGCAATGGCGATACGCGCGTAGATCCCGTCCAGCGTGAATTCGTCCACGCGCGCCGACCGCGGAAGCGACCTCGCCTGCGCCTTCAAGATGGAAAGCTTCCGGTAGCCGAAGAAGTCCTGCTGCTTGAGATCGTCGTAGAGACGCAGGTCGTCGGAGACGATGTCCCCGGTGTATTCAATTGCAGGCAGCGCGTCGGGCGATGCCACCACGTGCATGTCACCGTGCACGGCCAGCCGGCCCGACTTGAGGTCGAGATGGGCGTAGCGCGCCAGGTACGGATCGGCGGGCACAATGTTGAGACTGTCGGCATCGAGCCGCGCCTGCACGATGCCTTCGAACGGCATGACCCAGCCCGTCGCCTTCACCCGTCCCTTGCTGCCCCGCTGCGCCAGTGACACGTCGAACATGGTCGTGTCCCCCGGCGCCGAGCGAAACGAAAGCGCCGTCACGTTCAGACTGTCGAGAACCGCCAGCGCGTTGGGTGTGGTGGTGGCATCGTGATACTCGATGGTTCCGTTCAAAATGCTCGCGCGGTCCACACGCACCACCATCGCGCCGGCTTTGTCCCCGGGAGCCTTTGATTTTTTCGGTGCGGTGGTGTCGGGCGCAGCGACTGGGACGAGGTCGAGGAGATTCATCGCCCCGTCTTCACGCAGCGCCACCACCAGCGTCGGGGCGACCACGCGCACGTCCTCCAGGACCACCTGTTTCCGGGTGAGCGGCCAGGGTGCAAAGTTGACAGACACTTCGTCCAACGACGCCAGCGGCTGTCCCGTGCGGTCCGCGATGGCGAAGCCGCGCACGCGCGCATTGAACGTGTACGGATTGAACCGGATCGATTTTACGGAGGATTCACACTGCAAAAGAGAGCGCGTCTGCCGGGGAATTTCGTGCTTCGCAACCAGTGGCATCACCACAAAGCCAAGCAGCGTGTAGAGCGCCGCAGTCGTGATCAGCCAGAAGCGCCAATCGCGCATAATTCGCCGCATGCGGCGGCGATTGCCGGTGTCTTCCATGGGATCGGTCATGTTTGGAACTCACGTCGCAGGGGGCCGGGTCGAGTCATTGTAGCGCCCGGTTCGTGAGCATGTCACCCGGAATCGTCGGATGGATCAGCGCGGACCTCGAGCGTTCTCGATCCGTCGCCGCGCTGTGTTCTTGACGCACACGCGCCGGCTCTGCTTTGATGAATCGTCATTTCACCGTCAGGTTGCAACGAAATGCCCGTACGTTTGCACCGCCCTCATCTTTTCCTGATTCTCGTCGGCCTGGTGTCGGCAGCGTACTGCGCCATCGGCCTTCAATTGGGTCTCTCCCGCTACGACGAAGCGCTTCCCGTGTACGGTGCCACGCGCGTGCTGGCCGGTGATATTCCGCAGCGCGACTTCTGGTCGATGTATCCCGCGGGTCAGTTCTATACACTGGCGGGCGTTTTCGCACTTGCCGGCAAGAGCATCATGGCCGAGCGCATATGGTATGTGATCGTTGCGAGCACGCTCTGCGTGCTGCTCTATGTGCTGGCGGCGCAGATGGCCGGACGCCGGCGCGCGTTGCCGGCGTGGATCTTCGGGCTCATCTGGGTGGGATCCTACGAGCTTCGCGTCAACCCCGCCCTTGCCGGCATGATTGGTGTCACCGCCAGCCTGTTGGCACTGATCGCGTACCATCGCTCGGGCAAGCGGTCGTTGCTTTTCGCCGCGGGTTGGTGTGCCGGCACCGCCGCGTTGTACCGTCAGGACATGGGCGGCGCCATGGTCGCTGTGGAGATGGTTGCCATCCTGCTTCTGTCGTGGTTGCCGGCGTCCGCACAGCGCCCGCGCGACAAGCGTGGACTCCTGGTATACGCGGCCGGCGCAACGCTCGCGGCAGGTCCCGCGTTCGTCGCCGCTCTTGCGGCCGTGCCGCGCAGCGAGCTCTGGCAGCAACTTGTCGTATTCCCGATACGTGTGTTTCCCGCCGTGCGTGGGCTGCCGTATCCGGCGCCGCTTCCCGACCTTGCACTGCTTGCGCACGGCCCGGTTGCGTTCTCCAAGGGAATACTCGCGTGGGCGCCCTACTATTTTCCGATGTTCGTGCTCTTTGCGATGCTCGTCATGGAAATAGTTGACGCACGCAGCGGTCGCCGCGATCCGGAGCGCGCATGGGAGGTCGGCGCTTTATGGCTGGCTTCCGTAGTTCTGCTCGTCAAAGGAATGGTGCGTACGGACCTTTCCAACCTGATGCCTGTCTATGTGATCCTGTCCGCGCTGGCTGCGTGGCTTCTGAAGCGCGCCGCGAATCATCACACGCTGCTCGCGCGGCTCTTTGCCGTGGTGCTTGTCGCGTGGGCGTTGACAACGGTGGTGGTGCCTGTAAAGCGAAAGCTCTCGCTTCTCGGCGAAACCATCC
>DATNGX010000346.1:0-3230 GCA_035605755.1 Candidatus Krumholzibacteriia bacterium | reverse complement strand
ATCGATGCGAAACACGGGAATCTCGGCGCCGCCGTTTTCGATGTTTGCGTTCACGCCCACCACGCGTTCGTCGCCACGCTCGAGCGCTTTCTGGTACTCATAGCTCGCGCGTTCGATCTCGCGCTGTGGATAACCCTCATCGATGGCCGCAATCATCCCCCCACGCCTGTCAATCTCATCGATGAGCGCTTGTGCCCTGGCTTCGAGCTCGTCGGTGAGCTTCTCGACGAAATAACTTCCACCCAGAGGATCAACCGTGTGCGTCACACCCGATTCCTCGAGGATCACCTGCTGTGTGCGCAGGGCCAGGTGCGACGCGTGTTCCGACGGCAGCCCCAGAGCCTCGTCCATGCTGTTCGTGTGCAGCGACTGGGTTCCGCCCAGCACGGCGGAGAGCGCCTGCAGGGCCACGCGCACGATGTTGTTTTCGGGCTGCTGCGCGGTGAGCGTGCTGCCCGCGGTCTGCGAGTGAAAACGCAGCTTCAGGCTGTCGTCGGCTTTGGCGTGGAAGCGCTCCTTCATGATGCGCGCCCACATGCGTCGCGCCGCGCGGAACTTGGCCGCTTCCTCGAAGAAATGATTGTGCACGTTGAAAAAGAACGAGAGGCGCGGCGCAAACTCATCCACGTCGAGCCCGGCATCCACACCGGCTTTCACATACGCAACGCCGTTGCCCAGCGTGAAGGCGATCTCCTGCGCGGCGGTCGAGCCCGCCTCGCGAATGTGATAGCCGCTGATGCTGATCGGATTCCAGTTGGGCATCTCTTTCGCGGCCCACGCGAACATGTCGGTGACCAGACGCATCGACGGCGCGGGCGGGAAGACGTAGGTGCCGCGCGCAATGTATTCCTTGAGGATGTCGTTTTGCACCGTGCCGGAAAGCGTCGCGCGAGCGATGCCGCGCTCTTCGGCCGCCACGCAGTACATGGCGAGGAGCACGGACGCGGTCGCATTGATGGTCATCGATGCGCTCACCGTATCCAACGGAATCCCGTCGAACACAATGGCCAGATCATCCACCGTGTCGATCGCCACCCCCACGCGTCCCACCTCGCCCAGCGCCCGCGGGTCGTCGGAGTCGAGCCCCATCTGGGTGGGAAGATCGAATGCAACCGACACACCGTGCTGTCCCGCCGCCAGCAGCGAATGGAAGCGGCGGTTGGTGTCGCGCGCGGTGCCGAAACCGGCGTACTGCCGGATCGTCCACGGCCGGCCGCGGTACATGGATGGATAGACACCGCGCGTCAGCGGAAGCTCGCCGGGGAATCCGATGCGGGAGGCGTAGGCTTCATCGACCGCGCCCTCGGGCGCGTACAGAGGTTCGATCTCGATCCCGCTGCTGGTCTTGAAGTGCGGGCGCCGCGCCTTGCCGCGGGCAATGAAAGGCGCGTACACGTTTTCGAACCAGGAGCGTTTGTCGCGCGAGGCCATCATTCCCTCTCGATCGTTACCAGCGCCGCCTGCGAATCCACCTTGTCGCCCACTTTCACCGCCACCGACTTCACCACGCCGGCCACATCGCTGGTGAGCTCGTTGCGCATCTTCATCGCTTCCATGATGACGACCGGCTCGCCCGCGCTCACGTGTTTGCCGGCCACCGCGTGGACGTGCACGACGAGTCCCGGCATGGGAGCGCGCACGATATGCGCGCCGGTGTGCTCCGGTGTCTTTTCCGCCGCACGCGCGGCGAGAAGAAGCTCGTCCAGCACATCCACATCATAATGCCGGCCGAGCACGCGCGCGTAATATTCTCCGCGCTCCGCGCGCACGGGGGCGCTGTCGACAAGAAAGGACTTGCCGTCCACGAGCAGGGAAAAGAGCTCGGTATCGCCGAAGTTGCGCGAGTCGACCGAGAACTTCCTGCCGTTGAGCTGGATTTCATACAGCCCGTCGCGCTTCTCGATGTCGACGGGCGACTCGCGCCCCGCCACGCGCACCACGAACTTCATCGCGACCACCGCCGCGTGCCGTCCAGGCGCGCCGCGCGCCGCCACGCATCCGACGATTCGGACTCGACCGAGGTGTGCCGCACGGTGCTGTGATAATTGAACGCCGCAATCGCCGCCGCCACCGCCGCCAGATCGAGCTCTTCCTCGCGATTGGGCAGGCGGTCGGGCTTGAACTCGGACTCGATGGTCTTGGTGGTGTAGCTGCCGTTCAGAAATGACGGCTCGTGCAGCGCCCACAGCAGAAAATCCACGTTGGTGCGCACGGGCTCGCAGCGATACTCGCGCAGCGCCCGCCGTGCGCGGCGAATCGCCGCGTCGCGCGACTCCGCCCACACCAGAAGCTTGCCGATCATGGGGTCGTAGTAGATGGGAATGTCGTAGCCGGCATAGACGCCGTTTTCATTGCGCACGCCGGGGCCGGACGGGAGCACGAGACGGTTGATGCGCCCGATGGACGGAATGAAGCCGCGTGCCGCATCCTCGGCGTAGATGCGCATCTCGATGGCGTGTCCGTGTATGACCACGTCCTTTTGAAGCATTGCAAGACGGCTCCCAAAGGCCACTTCAATTTGTTGCTTCACCAGATCGACGCCATAAACGAGCTCCGTCACCGGATGCTCCACCTGCAGGCGCGTGTTCATCTCCAGAAAATAGAAATCGCCCCTGTCGCCCAGAATGAACTCGATGGTGCCGGCGCCGCGATAATCCACCGCCGCCGCCGCTTTGCGTCCGGCTTCGGAGAGTTGCGCGCGCAGCTCGGGGGAGACCACCGGCGACGGCGCTTCTTCGATCACTTTCTGGTAGCGGCGCTGCATCGAGCACTCGCGCTCGCCGTAAGTAATAATGTGGCCGTGAGAGTCGGCCATGACCTGGATCTCGATGTGCTTGGGATTCTCGACGAACTTCTCGATGTACACCGACGGATCGGAGAACGCAGCCTGCGCTTCGCCCATGGTGAGCTGGAGCGCCGCTTCGAACTCGCCGCTGTTCTTCACCACGCGCATGCCCTTGCCGCCGCCGCCCGCCGCGGCCTTGAGCAGCACCGGATAGCCGATCGAGTCGGCGACCTTCGCTGCTTCCTTCGCGTCCTTCACGGGGCCGTCGCTGCCGGGAACAATGGGCACGCCCGCCTTTTTCATGGCGGTGCGCGCCTCGAGCTTGTTGCCCATGGCGCGGATGGCTGCCGGCGTGGGACCGATGAACACGAGCCCCGCATCGATGCAGGCCTGCGCGAAGTTTGCGTTCTCGGCCAGGAATCCGTAGCCGGGGTGCACTGCCTGC
>DATNGX010000345.1:0-2845 GCA_035605755.1 Candidatus Krumholzibacteriia bacterium | reverse complement strand
GTTTCCCATGTGATGGGTTTGATCTGCAAGCCGGGCTCGTCTGGTGCCAGGCTGCCATCGAGATCAAACGCCGTGATCAGATACGGCACACCGGCCTGCATGTGGAACGTGAGCGCCCGGCTCCCGGCCGGCAGCAGGAACTTCATATGCATCACACCCTGCTCGTCGCGATCGACGAGCAGGCCGCCGAAGTTGTTGAGCGCGGTGCGAATCTCGCGCAAATGATCGAGGAGGAGCTTCGGCTGCGCGAACGACGCGCGGTACTCGGGGGCCAGATGCTCATCCGCGAATTTCTTCAGCGCATCGTCACCGGTGGTGGCCATCAGCGCTTCGATGTCCTGCACGTGCCGGTGACGCGCGATGGCCTCGGCGTCGGAGGCGTAGGCGCGAAACGCCGTCGCCGCAAGAGCGACCGAGATGTAAAACACTGCCAGGATCGTACGCTTCACAAAAGCCTCCTTGAAGGTGATGGCATTAAAACACCGTCCGGCGAAAAATGTCCCGCCGGCTAGGAAACGGGCGTTTCCTGATGACGATTCACGGACGCGATGATGCGCCCGGCGATCGAGTCGACGCCATTCCAGATGATGTGCCCGCCGGGCCGCTCGATGCAGGTGGCGAGCCCTTCCGGGAGCTGACGGCACAGCGAGCTTTTCTCGCGCGAGCCGTAGATGCATGTGATCTTCATCCCGCGCAGTTGTTCGAGCTCGGGCAACACCTGGAGCGATGTCGGTCGCACCAGATTGGTAACCAGATCGGCGGCGTGAAACTTGAAATCGATGGTGCCGTCGGGGCCGAGCAGAACGATTTCGCGAATCCGCGCACGCAAGTCGGAACGAAGCCTCGTCACCATGAAGGGCAGCACGCATGCCCCGCGCGAATAACCGATCAACAGCACATCGGCTCCGTGCCAGATGCGCAGATAGTGGTCCATCATGCGCTCGAGATCGTGCGTGCATGACTCCGGCGTACGGCGCTTCAGGAAATAGCGCAGGCAATTCATTCCTGCCACCGGAATGCCGGCGGCGGAAAGACGCGTGCTGAGTCCCTTCTCGGTGACATTCCATCCGCCGTCACCCGAGAGGAGCAGTGCAATGGTTTCCGAGCGCGGGCCCGTCGCCAATACCTCGATGAGCGGAAGATCTTCCAGCCCTGTCGGGCTGGTGTGGCGCACCTGCGGTGCGGTTTCACCCGGCACCGGATCTTCGTGGTCGTCGATCTCGGTGACGCGACGGATCGAAAGCGCGATGCGCGCGAGATCGGCCGGATTCCTGTACACCAGGTAGCGCGGCTCCCAGATGGTGGCGAACTTCGCTTTGTAACGCCGCAGCCCCTGGTAGTTGAACCAGAAATTCATGCGGCTGAAGAAGTAGTGCACGATCTTTTCTTCCACGCCCGCCACCTCATCGGGCTGAAAACCGGACATGGGGGCCAGGCCCAGACTGAAGCGTGTACAGCCCTGTGCCTTGCTGTCGGTGAAGAGCTTGACGAACATGAAGTCGATGACGCCATTGGGCGCGTCGGAGCGCTGCCGCATCATGTCGATGGTGGCTTCGCCCTCCCGATACGACGGCACGATATTCATGAACGCCACCGGACGGCCGCTCGCATCGAGCGTCACCAGCAGCCTGCTTTCGCGCACGTAGCGCTCTTCGAAAAGCCCCAGCGTGAAGCGGCGCTCACGGTGTCCGCGGTGTTCGAGCCAGTCGTCCGAAATTCCCTTCATCTGCGCGACCACTTCGTCGGAAGCCGGCGGTTCGACATATTCGAGGGTGTATCCGTCGCGCTCGAGGCGGCGCACCGCGTGGCGAAGCTCCTTCTGCGGCCTCCCTTCGAGCGTGAACCGGGTGAGATCCACGATGGCTTCATCGCCGAGCTTCAAGCGCCGGAATCCCATGGAACGGTACAACGACCAGTAGTATGGAGTGGCCTGGTGAAACACGGGCTCCCAGTCGGATTGCGTGCAGTAGCTCTCGAACTCCGCAATGGTGTCGGCGATGCGATCTTCCGGGCCGATGGGATCTCCGAGGACCACAGCAAAATTGCCGCTCACGCGGTACGCGATGAAGGCGTCGTGCGCGCGCGTGAGAAAAATCGATTTGTCGCTCCAGATGGCGAAATAGTCCAGCGCGGTGCGCCCATGCTTGCGCAGGATTTCGGCGGCGGCCTGGCGGTCGCGCGGGGCTTCGCGCAGCCGGTAGAGCACCGGCCGGTAGAGCTTGATCGCCGTATATATAATGAGGGAGATGCTCAGCGCCTCGAGCGACTGGACGAACCACCGGGCCAGCCGGGTGCGCGGGACGATGGCCGGGTCGTCCAGGAAGAGCATGAACTCGAATGTGCGCCGGATCGACCCCGTGATGCTGAACTCGAGTCCGAATTCGCGCCGGTCGAAAAACCAGAATCCCAGAATTCCATAGAGCGCACACACCACCACCACCCATCCCACGCCCGCGAGCGTGCGCCCGAGGCCGGGGCGGGCGCTTCGCACCGTGAAATACTTGCGCGCCGGAATGAGCGCGGCCAGGCTGGCAAACGAAATGAACGCCTCGCGGAAGTCGAGTCCCTTCGCGATGTGGAACAGGCACGAGAGCGCCAGCATCACGAACACGGTGTTGTAGGCGCGGCGCTTGCGCTTGCGGATGTTCACCGACACCACGATCAGCGCGATGCCGGCGAACATGGTGACGAAGCGGGAGAGGTGTACGAAGCCCCCGGGCATGAGGCTCTCGATCTGGGCCACGCGCACGGGGATGAACGGCCGCTCCACCGAGGCAAGGTTCAGGATTCCACTCGCCAGTGCGAGCAGCGCCACCAGGTTGACGACGATTTGTCCGCCTGCAGG
>DATNGX010000344.1:0-3523 GCA_035605755.1 Candidatus Krumholzibacteriia bacterium | reverse complement strand
GCAGCTCGCGGATCTTGAGCTCGCCGGTCTTGTAGGCGACGGCCTGTCCGGGCCACGCGATGTAGCGGTCGATCTCGGCTTCGATGTTGCGCATCGAGAGCGCGCCGTTGGCGGCGAAGTAATCGATGGACTGCTGGCGCGACCAGCCGAAGTAGTGCATGCCGGTGTCCACCACGAGGCGCATGGCGCGCCACATCTCGTAGCTCAGGCGGCCGAAGTCGCTGTACGGATCCTGGTAGAGACCCATCTCCATGCCCAGCCGCTCGGAGTAGAGACCCCAGCCTTCGCCGAAGGCGGTCACCCATTCATAGCGACGGAACATGGGCACATCGGGCAGCTCCATGGAGATCGCCGTCTGCAGATGGTGCCCCGGCACGGCTTCGTGCAGCGACAGTGCTTCGATTTCATACAGCGGCCGGCTCTTGAGATCGTAGAGATTCACGCGATAGCAGCCGGCGCGTGTGCCGTCGCCGGCGCCGCGCTCGTAGTACGCCGTGGTGGTTTTGGGCGCCATGAAATCGGGAATGGGCTTGATGCCGTACGGCATGCGCGGCAGGGTCTTGAACAGCGTGGGCAATTGTCCGTCGATCTGCTTCAGGACGAACGCGGTTTCCTTCATGAGCTGCTGCGGATCGGTGGTGTAGAAGCGCGGGTCCGTGCGCAGGAAATTCACGAATTCCGCGAACGTTCCCTTGAAGCCCGTCTTCGCGATGACAGCGTCCATCTCTCCATGGATGCGCTTCACTTCGGACAGACCGGTTTCGTGGATCTCCTTGGGCGTCTTGCTGTCGAGCGTCGTGTACTCCTTCACCAGGAATTCGTAGTACGCCTTGCCGTTGGGGAGGCTCGAGCATCCGATCGATTCGCGTCCACCGGGGATGTACTCCTTCGCGAAGAAATCGCGCAGGTCGGTGAAGGCCGGTACCACCGACGACGTGATGGCTTTCTTGCCGCGCTCGGAGAGACGCGCGCGCTCCTTTTCGCTGATCGTACCCGGGAAGTTCTTGAACGGCTCGTACAGGAGGCTCTTGGCCGGATCGTCGACGACGTGCGGCGTCACCGTGTCGAGCAGCCCTTCCATGACCACTTTGGGCAGCGCGTAGCCGCCCTTCAGGCCCGCGCGCATGAGCTCGATGTTCTGATCGAAGAATGTGCGCGCCGCTTCCAGCCGCGCGCAATAGTTGTCGTAGTCCTTCACCGTCTCGAGCGGCACATTGTCCGCGAGCTGCGGGAAGTCGGTGTGAAAGCCCTCGCGGTTGGTGATGGGCATCAGGTAGCCCTTGAATTCCGACTCGGTGATGCGATCGCGCAGGCTGCGCCCGAAGATGTCGTAGTTGATCCGGTCCGCGTCGGTGAGCTTGCTGCGATCGATTCCCTGCCAGCGCTTCTGGAAACCACGCAGATCTTTTTCGCGTCGCTCCTGATCCGCGATACTCATCGACGGCAATTTGTCATCGGTGCTGTGATCTCCGACGGCGGTGGCAAAAAGCGGATTCTCATGCAGCCGCCACGCCCACTCGTCATCGAGGAGTTTCGCGAGGTCGCTTGACGGCATCTGCGCGAACGCGCCGCAAGTACCGGTAACCAGAATGAAGAGCGCGACGATCCAGGGAGCGTGCTTCACAGAATTTCTCCTTTGCAGCAGGGATGCGCGCCGCAACCAAAAAAAACGGCGCGAACGTGGAGCATACCACGTTCACGCCGCCACGCGGCTCACCAGAGGAACGGAACCGCTAGAACTTGGCCTGGAACGTCAGACGGGCCATGACATCTGTATCCGGTTTGGGACCGACATCGGGATCGTCATAGGAGATGACTTCGACGTTCGGCATGAGATTGACTCCTTCCGTCATGGCGAAGTCGGCGCCCAGGATGAAGAACGTATTCTCCACCGGTGCGAACGGAATGTATGCGATCGACGGCCCCTGCAGGTTGGGATCCATGTTGCGGTCGACGCGGCCGAACAGCCACATCTTCTCCGTCACGCCCGCCGCCACAAAACCCGAGACGATGCGCAGGTCGATGTCTTCGCCGGTTTCGCGGCGCGTCTGCTTGGCGTACTGCACGCCCGCACGCAGGTGGTCCGCCTGCCAGCCGCCGAAACCGAAGTAGGTGACGCGGTCGCCGCTGTCGACGCGGTCTTCGTAGTCGGCGTAGCCCTCGAGAATCAAATGGTCGACTGGACGCACGTGAAGCGCCCCCATGATTTTCTTCTTGGAATTGGTTTCGGCATTCACACTGTTGCCGTCGCCGGCGACGATGTGATATCCGACCTTACCGCCTTCGCCGAAATCACCCTGCAGACCGATGCCGGCATCGCGCGATGAACCGAAACCCTGCAGCTCGACGGGTACTTTCTCAACCGCACGGTAGCCCCACACGTCCTCATAGGTCACGAGGGTCGCGGTCGGCTGGATGCCGATCAGCCCCGCGTGTGTGCCGCGCGTGTACTTGAGGTAGGCGTCTTTCATGAAGGCCGAGATGGTTCCTGCCGTTTCGAAATCGCCCGGCTGGTTGGCCTCGAGGCGCAGGCGCGCCGACCAAGCCTCGTCGAACTTGTAGTCGTAGGTTAGGTAGAAGCGCCGAATCCAAACCCCGTTCATGTCCTCGATGGTCGAGTCGTGATTGGCCGCCATCCAGTAGGCGTCGCCGAATAACAGCGCGCTGAACTTCCCCTCACCGGCAAAGGCCGGTACCGCAGTCGCCGCCAGCGTGAGCACGGCGAGAACAGCACTCTTGAAAGACATTGCAGACTCCCTTGGTTTGAACCGAAGCATATCGTCCGTTGACTCGCGACGGAGAATGCAGGGTAACGGTAAACACCTGATGAAGGAAAAATGAATCCTTCACACACGGGATTCTTTTATCGCCTTGTTGCGGCCTTTACGCGAAAAGCCAAACCCGTTATGGGCCACCGAAGTAGTCGCAGATCACCCCATCGTCGGCGACGGCAAAGGCGCGGATTTGGTAAAGGAAACCGCTTACGCGACTTCGGCGAGGCGGTCTTCGGAGGGGTTCTCGATCACGGGCACAGGCTTCGCATGGAGATGCGCTTCGTGCTCGACCGCGCGCTCACGCCACTCGTCGCGGAGTTTGTCTTCGCGGTAGCGCTTGAGGAAATAACCGATGGTCTCGACGCGGATCTTGATCGAGCCGGCGGGGCGATTCTCATCCAGATCCTTGAACGAATAGTACGGCGTGCCCGAGTGCTCGATGATCTCTTCGACCACACTGTAGATGGGCGCGTCGTGACCGCACTTGAAGTTGGAAACCTCGAGCGCCACCAGGTTGGGATGACGCGCGGTGTACTTGGCGGCCCACACCTTGCGCGATGTGTTCTCGCTGTATGCATTCTTCCACACGTCGCTGATGTCCATCGGGCTCGCGATGTCACCCGCACGCACTTCGTCGCCAAAGAGGCGGTCGAGGATGTCCTCGTCGATGGGCAGCGAGTCCTGCGTAAACACGGGATAGCCGAGCTTCTGGAACTCGATCAGGATCTCGTGGTTGATGCCGGGGTCGT
>DATNGX010000343.1:0-7466 GCA_035605755.1 Candidatus Krumholzibacteriia bacterium | reverse complement strand
AAGGACTCAACGCCGCCGGCTGGACCCTCGGGACATATGACGGGCTCCTCGTGGTGGGTGGTGAGTTCACCCAGGCGGGCACGGTCGCTGCGAAACGCATTGCGGGATGGAACGGGAGTGATTGGCAGGCGTTCGGCAGCGGATTCAACGACGGCGCCGTGTTTGCCCTGACCGAGCATCAGGGCAGCCTCATCGCGGCAGGATCATTTACCGGCGTCGGCGGGGTTCCGATGTATCACATCGCGCGCTGGAACGGGACGAGTTGGTCGGCGATCGGCGGCGGCTTGCCCGACAACTGCCCGGAGGCGAAGAGTTACAACGGTCTGCTCTATGCGAGCAGGACGGACAAGCTGTCGATCTGGAATGGAGTCGCGTGGTCGACTGTCACCGCTCCCGGCTGGATCTACGCCATGGAGGAATTTCACGGTGACCTCTGGATGGCGGGAGGAAGTTCTGGAGGTGGATTCATGGCCCGCTGGGATGGCACCGCGTTCAGGGACGTGAAGAGCCTCAACGGCGGCGCGGATGAGTTGCACGTGCAGAATGATTTGTTGTACGTGGGCGGCCAATGGAGTATCCCGCCCGCTCCAGGTGCGGGTGAGAACGTTTCCGCATGGAACGGCACCAACTGGGCAACGCCGCAGCCAGACTACCCGCAGGGAATCGCGGGCATGGCGACACTCAACGGACGACTCGTGGTCGGAATCGGTAGCGGCTATGTCACGAGCTATGTCGGCATGCTGAACGTCCCCATGCCCGGCTCCATGTCCACCGTCTATGATGTGGCGACGTACCAGGGAGACCTTTACGTCGTCGGGAGCTTCCAAAATGTCGGAACTCGGCCTTCCAGGTACATCGCGAAATGGTCGGAGACGGTGGTTGGTGTTCGCGACCCTTTGACGGCCGCGCAACTGAACGTCGAATCGTTCCCCAATCCATTCAATCCAGCGATGACGATTCGCATCAATCACGCAACGAAGGGAATACTCGCGGTCGACATTTATGACGTCGCGGGCCGGCGTGTGAAACGCGTGATGAGTGATGCATCGCGTTCTCCCGGAACTGTCGAGCTGCAATGGGACGGGACAGACGATCGCGGTCAGCGCACCTCCTCCGGCATCTACTTCCTGCGCGTTCAATCGGGGCGAGATGTCGTGACCCGGAAGCTGGTGCAAGTCAAGTAGCTCTGACTGCATTTGTCCGCCGCTTTTGAGCCCAAATCTGTCATTGCCAACGCCTTGTGACCCCCGGGAGCGCGTGCTATATTGGTCTTACGCATGCGCCCATCTCTTGTATTTGCGATCCTGCTCGCGCTGGCCGCGGGTGGCGCTGAGTCGCCGCCGGCGCCCACGGAACCCCTGCCTGACGCACGCCTGTTTTACGAAAGCGACACGCGCGCCTATTACCGGCCCTGTGGCTGACACGCCAATGCCTCTGGCGGACTTGCCCGGCGGGCCGGTCTTCTGAAGAAATTGCGCGCGGAAGGTGCGCCGCTGTGGGCGGTAACGGCCGGCGATTTTTACGGCACGGCCGACGTCTTCAACGAATCGAAGTCGCATTTCGTGGCCGACATGATGAGTGTTCTCGGCTACGACGCGATCGGTATCGGCGAGATGGATCTGAATTTTGGCCTGGGCGCGCTCGCGAAGGACACGCGCAAGTACCACCTGCCGGTGGTGTGCGCCAATCTGATCGCCCGCGTCGACTCGGTCAAGGTGCGCGAAAAGGGCCCTGAATACGACGCGGCGGACAAGCTGGGGACGGCCTTCGCGCCCTACCGCATTGTCACGAAGAACGGCATCCGCTTCGGCTTCATCGGCGTGATGTCGGCCTCCACCAAGCAGCGCGGAGGCGGCGTATCGTCGGTCGACGCGCTCACCTACACGCTGGGGGAAACCGAGCCGGCGGTCAAAGCGGTGCTGCCCGATGTGCGCAGGCAAAGTGACGTGGTCGTGCTGCTCGCCCACATGGACCAGGTTGAAGCGCAGCACCTGGCCGAAGCGTTGCCCGACATCGACCTGATGGTCCTCGGTCACGATCCGGGCAATCGCCCCATGGGCGAGCCCATCGTGGTGGGCAAGATGCGTATCCTGCGCGCGACCGCGCAGGGCCAGAATCTGGGCCAGCTCGACATGAAGCTCGACAAGGAGCATCACATTGCCGAGTGGAGCAATCGCATCTTGCCCATGTCGGCGGCTTATCCCGACGATGCCGACATGGCGAAGCGCCTGGACAAGTTCGACGAAGAGAATCGTAAGGTACAGAAGGAGCTCTACGCCAAAGAGCAGCTCAAGGGACCGGGAAACAGCGTGTTCGGAACACGCTACCTGGGCGTGGGTTCGTGCCAGAACTGCCACGAGGCCCAGTTCCAGGTCTACATGAAGACCGCGCATGCCCATGCTTACTCAACGCTCGCAGCCGAATTCGTCAATCGCGACACCAACTGTGTCGGGTGCCACGTCACCGGCTATAACGAGGAAGGTGGCTTCGGCGGGGTGCGCATGCGCGGAGCGCCCGTCGATCTCACCGACGTCCAGTGCGAAGCCTGTCACGGCCCCGGTGCCGAGCACGCGCGCGACGGGACCTACCGCGCACGGGCGCGCGAGGCCTGCGTGCGCTGTCACACGCCCAACGATGATCCCGATTTCAATTTTGAAAAAGACTGGCCGCTCATTGCGCATTAGCGCAGCGCTGGCCCTTGTCCTGATGGTTGTCTCCGCCGTGGTCCTGCCCGCGCAGGCGGCGGACGGCGATTCATTCCTGCTGCCCGGCATCGACATGCGCTCGATCGAGTTCACCGTCGGCGCGTGGTGCCGCTACCAGGTGATCGACGAGGCCATGGGCGAGACCGACACAACCGTTGTGTATCTCGCGGTCGTGGGGAGCGAGAAGAACGCGTCGGGTGGCAAGGCCTACTGGTTGGAAGTCGAGAGCCGCGTTCCCGGCCGCGACGACGCGGGCCGCGACGTGGCGCGCGCCCTGGTGGACGAACGTATACATTCGATGGCGGAAGGCGACTCGCTCCACCATTTCATTTCGCGCTTCTACACCATGAAGGGACGCGAAAGCGCACAGAAGGGAAATCCGGCGGACCTGCGCAAGCTCACGCGGGTGTCTCCGGCGTCGGCGTCGGACTGGAAAACCGAGCCCGCCCGTCCGCTCCAGACACCGGCCGGGAAATTCACCTGCGAGCATCGCGTGTTCGACAATTCGGAGTCGCGCGATATTCCCAGCGGGCGGGTTGTGATCAAGCAGAAGCGCACCGACCACGTCGAAATTTACACGTCGCCGGCGGTTCCGCTCTTTCACCTCGTGAAGAGCGAGATCGACCGCACGCGTGAATCGCGCACCGTGCCCGCGGTGAAAGGGATTCCGGAAACCGGACCGCGCCGTTCCCGTACTACCAGTGTGCTGGTGGCGCACGGCACCGGCGCGAAGCCGATCATTGCGATCCATTGAGAGCCATGAAGCGCGTCTTCAAAATGTCGTGTCTCGGAGCGTGGTTGCTGGCAGCGACCGCCGCCGGCGCGGCGCCTCCGCAAGCGGTCCTGGTGAGAAGTTTTGACCCTGCCGCGCGAGTTTCTCGCACCTACTTCGTCGGCTCCAACGCCACCGAAGCCGACGCCATCGATTTTCGCCTTCACTTGATCGACGAGGGCGCCCGCAATGTGAATCTCATCCTGCCGGAGCGCGTCATCGTATGTGACCTGCCCCGGTCGGCGCTCGCCTCGGTCGAGATGCCAGCCGGCTTCACGCGATCAAGTGCTCTGGAAGTGGAATCAGGGCCCGCTGTCGCGGGCCTTTCATGGATTGCCGACGCGCATCGCACCGTCGATCGCATGGCGAAGGAACCGGCGTCGTCGAGCGCGGGGTTTTCGGCCGCGGCGGATGGCTTCAAGGACGTCGTCATCACGCCCACGCGCGAGCAGCTGGAGGAATCCGAGCGCAACCTGGCCCGGGGACGCACGCTGCCGGGAGGCGCGCCGAATGCGTTGCCCGCGCAACTTCTGCAGGAGAGCTCTCAGTTCCTGGGCGGCAGCGTGTGCGCGAATTTCATCTATCCCGAGAGCGACGGAAGGTTCGAAACCAATTCTGAAGACTGGACCGACGCGGAGCTCATCCAGGCCAAGCAGGGCGCGTACGAAGCGCTCCTCGGATGGCAGGGCAAGTTCCCCAGCATGGACCTGAGCTTCGTGATGAACTCGTTCGAGCGCGCCGGCACGGGCTACGAGCCCATCGCGCATGTCATGCGCACCGATCCGGTATGGGTGCTGGACGCACTGCGCTCGCTCGGATACAGCCAGACCAGCGACATGATGGCGGAAGTGCACCGCTTCAATCAGGACAAGCGCGCGCTGGTACACACGCAGTGGGTGTTCACAGGCTTCATCGCCAACAGCCGCAACACGCCCAACAACAAGTTCGGAAGCGGCACCGCCGACTACACGGCGTACGCGTTTCTCGGCGGTCCGTGTCTGATCGAACCGTTTCCGGCCGGCACCGACATCAATGGCGTGGGCGAGCGCCTGGTGTACTCGCAGATCGTGAACCACGAGGGCGGCCACTGCTTCTGGACCCTCGACGAGTATCCCGGCGCGCCCGGCTCGTGCAGCTCGAGGTCGGGCTATCTCAACTACACGAACGGCAATCTCTCCAGCGTGGCGCCCAACGGGGTGGAGATGCGCTGCAATCTGCTCCAGGAGTGCATCATGCACACCGCGGCGCGCAAGGACCTGATGCGTCCGTGGTGCAACTGGAGTCGCGGGCACCTGGGTGTCATCGACGGCAACGACAACGGCAAGCCCGACATCTTCGAAGCCGCGCCCCTGGTCGAGTTCGAGCAGCCCGGCGCCGACACGGTCACCACCAACGAGTACACTCTGCGCTTCAAGGCCATTGCGCAGGCCGTGCCCAATCGCAATCCAAACATCGGTCCCGAGAAACGCATCTCGTACGCGGCGCCCTTGCGCGAAGGCTATCTCGGGTTCGAATCGGGATCGCGCGCGGACCTTACTCCCCTCGACGGCAAGTGGGACGAAGTGGAAGAGGAGTGCGAGTTCCACGTGCAGCTGGCCACCGCGGGCGCGAGCCTGTTCGTCGTCAACGTCGAAAACAGCGTGGGCATGAAGTCCAAAGGCTCGGCGAAGACCGTCTATTTCGTGGGCGTCGATTACAGCCGCACCGCCCTCACCTCGGAAATCAATCGCATCAAGGTGACGTGGGAGATCGTCGGCAATCCGTTCGCCGCGAAGTTCGATGTGTATCGCCTGGGACCGGGGGAGGCGATGCCGGGCACGCGCATCGCGGATGATGTGGCGGCGGCGGGCCCGCCGCGCGCCGGCTTCATTCCCTACCAGTACATCGACCGCGACATCGTGGCGGGTCGTGACTACAGGTACTACATCCAGGGCGACTTCTCTCTGCCGTACGACGGCGGCACGCGCGACTACAGCTCCCGCTCCCGGGTGATCGAGAAGACGGCGATGATTCCGATCACCGACAACGTGATCTCGAACATCGCGCCCAATCCGTCGCGCGGCTCCGTCACCATGTCGATCGCGATTCCGCGCACGTATGGTGGCCCCGAGAGAGCACCGATGCGCATGGCGACGCCGGTCAACGTGTCGATCTACAGCGTCAACGGACAGCTGGTGCGCACTCTGACCAGTGCAGGCTCACTCGATGAAATCATGACGCTGCGCTGGGACGGCACCAATGAGCGCAACGTCCCCGCGCCCTCCGGCGTCTACTTCGTCAAGGCGCAGGCGGGCGAAAACAAGGGCTTCAAGAAGATCGTGCTCTTGCGCTAAATTCCCATATCCGCGCGTTTTCATCTGATCCAACGATTCAAGGAGGGCGGCGCGCCGTCTGTGCGCCGCGCGAAGAACCATGAGCGAACGACTGCGTCGGGTCAAGTACGCCCAGGATGTGCTGGGCACGATGGGCAACACGCCGCTGGTGCGGCTGAATCAGGTGACCAAGGATGTGAAGTGCACCGTGCTCGCGAAGCTGGAGTACTTCAATCCCGGCGGCAGTGTAAAGGACCGCATCGCCCCGTACATGATCGAGGAAGAAGTGCGCCAGGGGCGGCTCAAGCCGGGCGGAACCATTGTGGAGTGCACGTCGGGAAACACGGGGCTCGGCCTCGCCCTGGCGGCGTCCCTGATGGGCTACAAGTGCGTGTTCACCATGCCCGACAAGGTGCCGGTGGAGAAGGAATACATGCTCAAGGCGTACGGCGCCGAAGTGATCCGCTGCCCGACCAACGTGGCACCCGATTCACCCGAGAGCTATTACTCGGTGGCGAAGCGCATCGCGAGCGAGCGGCCCAACGCGGTGCGGCCCAATCAATACGACAACCAGATGAATCCCGAGGCGCACTACCGCACCACGGGTCCGGAGATCTGGCGCGACACCGCAGGAGAGGTGGACGCGTTCGTGTGCGGAGCCGGCACCGGCGGTACCATCACCGGCACCGGCCGCTATCTCAAGGAACAGAATCCGAAGGTGCAGATCGTCGGCGTGGATCCGCGCGGCTCGATCCTGTGCGAATTCTTCGAGACGGGAAAGATGGGCGAGGCGGGTTCGTATCTCATCGACGGCATCGGCGAAGACTTCATTCCCGGTGCGTACAACTTCAAGTACGTCGATCGCATGATCACCGTGGAAGACCCCGACGCGATCATCATGACGCGACGGCTGGCCCGGGAAGAAGGCATGCTGGTGGGGAGCTCATCGGGCGCGGCCGTCGTGGGAGCGCTCAAGGTGGCGCGTGACCTGGATGCGGACAAAATTGTGGTGGTGCTGATTCCGGATACAGGCGAGCGGTACCTCAGCAAGGTCCACTCCGAGAAATGGCTCGCTGATAACGGGTTCAAGGGTATCTAGCCGCGGCGCGATAGCGCCGCAGGAGAATCATGGGATTCAAGACAGATTGTGTTCATGCGGGACAGTCACCGGAAGAGAAAACCGGGGCTGTCAATACTCCCATATTCCAGACTTCCACCTACAAACAGGACGGTATCGGCAAACACCGCGGATACGAGTATGCGCGCACCGCGAACCCCACGCGCGAAGCGCTGGAGCGCAATGTCGCCGCGCTGGAGAAAGGCAAGTTCGGCATTGCGTATTCGTCGGGCATGGCGGCGACAGACACCATTCTCCGCTTGTTCGGTCCGGGCGATGAGATCATCTGCACAGACAACGTTTACGGCGGCACGTACCGTCTCTTCGAGCTCGTGCTCAAGCAGTACGGCTACGTCTTCAAATTCGTCGACACGTCGGATCTCGAGAACGTGGAGGCGGCGCTGTCGCCCAAAACCCGCCTGGTGTTCCTGGAGTCGCCCACCAATCCCATGCTGCGCGTGACGGACATTCGCGCCGTGGCCGACATGGCGCACGCGCGCGGCGCCACCGTCTGCGTCGACAACACCTTCATGAGCCCGTACCTGCAGCAACCGCTCGAG
>DATNGX010000342.1:0-3911 GCA_035605755.1 Candidatus Krumholzibacteriia bacterium | reverse complement strand
AAGGCCAAGCCGCACGTGCTCGTGAAGCAGGAAGTCCCGGCGCAGGGGCTCAACATCGAGCTCAAGAGCATCAAGTAACCCGGGCGTTTTCGTTCGATCATTCCGGCGGGCGGGCGAGCAATCGTCCGCCCGTCTTTTTTTCTCTCCACACGCTCGAAAGCGCGAAAACTTCCCAGCCCAACCGGGGGCGAAGTCCGGGTTTGGGTGGCGCCGCGCATTTATTGCCGGGCTTGTGATATGGCGTCCTGAATCCGCTATAGCGTTTTCCGTACGTCTGACTAACGTGCTATTACGAAACAGCTTATAAGATTGTGGAAATCTCTTCCGGGCGCAGGTTCGGCATCCCTCCTGCATAAGAAATCGTCGGGTAGACCGCTCTACCGAAAAAGATTCGCCCCCTGTTTCGCTCCCGGAGACCCGTCGGCCGCAAGGCCGGCGGGCCTTCTTCGTTTAGCCCGCGCGTCGCTGGCACAGCCCGTGCTCAATGATTCTGACCCCGGGGAGGAATATGACGGCCGGATCAGATACGCTGTATTACGTCCTGCGCGAAGGCTCGACGCGCGAGGAGCAGGTGACGTGGAGCGACGCGGAAGAACTATGCCGCTCCGGTAAGCTCACGCCCCGCGCGCGAATTTTTCTCCCCGATGAGGAACGATGGGCCGTCGTCGAAGAAACGCGGCTCGCCGACGTGTTCAAGTCGGGCGCTTCCGAAGGCTCCGGCGAAGAGAACGACACGCGCGCCGGCATCGAGACGGAGTACACGCAGGCTCTCGAGCGCATCGAGACCGAGCCGGATATGCTGGAAGCCCACCTCGACGCCGGCATTCTTGCCGACGAGCTGGGCAAGCGCGAAGAAGCCCGCGCGCATTTTCAGACCGTGCTGCACCGCTATCCGTACCACGCGCGCGCCGCGGCGGAAGTGCACCGGCGCTTCAACAAGCTTGAACAGAAAAAGATTCGTTATCTCGACCGTCCCGCCCCCGTGTGGGAGGACATCCTCGATCTCGCGCGCATTCCATTCAGCCGCGGCCCGCTCTACGTGATGCTGATCACGCTCGCATTCGGATTGCTCTCGTTCGTACCGGCAGGTTGGGTGGTGTCGTACGCCATCGCGTTCCTGTGGGGGTTCCAGGTGATGGAGTACAGCGCGCGCGGCGGTGTGAAGCTGCCGGACTGGAACCGCTCATTCAGCGATCCGTGGAAGAAGCTCGCGCGACCCGCGCTCTTGATGAGCGCGGTGGTGGCGCAGTGGCTGGTGATCGTGGTGGGGTCGGCGAAAATCGAATCGCTCGTCAAGCACGGCGAGATGGAATCACTCTGGCACTACGTGACGCAGAGTCCGGTCATTCTGGTGCTGGGATCGATCCTCGGAATCCTGTACCTGCCCGCCGCCATGGTTTCCATCGGCGGTTTCTCGGGCCCGGTCACCAAGACGCTCGATCCGCGGCGCTTGGTGCGCGCCATCGTGCGCATGGAGCATGAGTACGTTTATTCCGCGATGCTGATCGCGGCACTCGTTATCGTGCTCGGGGTCCTGCGTCTCACCATCGGCGCCATTCCGGTCGTGGGCGATCTGGTGTTCGCATGGGCGCTCGCGTGCGCGACACCGATGTGCGGGCTGATCCTCGGCCGTCTCCTGGGCCGCATGGGCCACGTCATCGAGTGAGGACGCGCACCAGGTTGGGACGACGCTCGCGCTCGATTTCCTCGTTTACAGTATCGGGTGAAATTTACCTTCGTAACGAAGGTAAAAATGACCCACGTTCCGCACATCGGTGTGCGTAAGCAGTCGAAATCGTTTTCATTTTTTGACGGCGACAAGAACCCGCATTGAAAGCGGTTACACGTCGGTCCAAAGCGCCGTGCTTCTTGAGACGGATGTGCTATGGGCGATGCAGGCGAGAATCCGGCGCGCTGGACCGACGTGTAATCGCGTTACAAAAAGCTACTTCGCGGCCGCCAGCAACTCTTTCGCGGTGAAGATCGATTCCAGGCGGCAGCCTTCGGCTGCCAGAGCCTCGCGCCCGCCCTGATCGCGGTCCACCATGGCAAACACGCGGCGCACATCACACCCGATCGCTTTCACCGCGGCAATCGCCTTCAGCGATGAACCGCCCGTCGTCACCACATCTTCGATGATCACCACGCGATCGCCCGCCTTGAGCTCGCCTTCCACCAGCGACTTGGTACCGTGATCCTTCGCCTCTTTGCGCACGATGAAACCGCGCAACGGAAGATCTTCCAGCCCGGCCAGCGACAGCATGGAGCCGATGATCGGGTCCGCGCCCAGCGTGAGTCCGCCCACCGCGTCCGGGACGTCGTTCGCCATCATGGCGAGGAACATGCGGCCGAGCAGATAGGCGCCGCGCGCGTCGAGTGTGGTGGCCTTGCCGTTGATGTAGTAGTTGCTCTTCTGGCCCGACGCCAGCGTGAAGTCGCCGGTGCGGAAGGAATGGGCAAGCAGGTGTTGAAGCAGCTCGTCGCGCAAGGTCATGTTGGGGTTCTCCCGGAATGAAGTGCGAAGAAGAAACGGGCAGGGAAGCCCGCAAATCGCGAGCAGACTAGAAAGAACCGCGTGGACGGTCAAGGGGATTTGCTTGCCCGGCAGAGGGGCATCGGTTAGTTTGCCGTCGTAATGGAAGCCTCCCGGCCCGGACTGCGTTCGCGTATCGAAGGCCACCTCACCCGACTCGATCACGCCCTTCGCCACGGCAAGCGTTGGCCGCTCGTCATCCTGCTGGTGGCGTTCGCGCTCAAGCTCGTGTTCGTGTGGCAGAGCCGCGACGCGCTCTACATCAAGGTCCCCATCATGGATGCGGGCGACTACGATGAGATGGCGCAGCAGGTCGCGTCGGGACATTTTCTCCGCCACCAGGCCTTCTTCATGGGGCCGCTCTACCCGTACTTCCTCGGACTCATCTATTCACTTTTCGGCCGCGACTTCCTCCTGGTGCGCATCATTCAAGCGGCCGGCGGCGCCACCACCGTGATGCTCGCATTCCTGATCGGCCGCCATATTTTCCGGCCGTCCGCGGCGCTCGCGGGTGTGATCCTTTTGATGTTGTGCGCATCCGTCACCTTCTACGAGACCGAAATGCTGATGGAGTGGCTGGGAACACTGCTGAACTGTGTGGCATTGTGGCTTCTCGTCACCGCACCCGACGACGCGCGCTGGCCGCGCTATGCGCTGGCCGGTGCGGCGCTCGGACTCTCGGCGCTGGCCCGCGCCAGCATTCTGATATTTGCCGTGTTCGTGTTGGTGTGGATATGGCGAAGTGGAAGCGCGCGACGTCGCTCGCTTTCGCTCGCGTACGCCGGTGCGCTTGTGCTGATGCTCATGCCCGCCATCATTCACAACGCGATCGCGAGCCACGTGTTTCTGCCCGTCACCTCGAACGCGGGCGTCAATTTTTATATCGGCAACAACCGTGCCGCGACGGGCCGCTTCGCGCCCATTCCCGAGGTCGACATATACGACGACTTCACCAGCCAGCTCTACCTCGAGCGAAAACTGGGACGCGAGCTCAATCCGTCGCAGGTTTCATCCTACTGGGTGAAGCGAACCCTGGACGACATGCGCGCCCAACCTGCGCGCGCGGCGGCACTGCTGGCGAAGAAATACGCGCTCTTCTTCAACGGCTATGAAGTGCCGCAGATCGAGAGCTTCGACATCGTCAAACGCGAGTACTCGTCGCTGCGCGCGCTGTTTGTGCGGCTGTGGCCGGTGGTGACACTGGGTGTCCTGGGACTGGTGCTGTCGTGGCGCGAAGGCCGTGCGCGCGGTCTGATCGCGGGCTACGTGCTCGTGTACGCCGCCTCGATCGCGGTCTTTTTCGTGACCGGGCGCTACCGCGTGCAGGCGGTACCCGCGCTGTGCCTGTTTGCCGGCTACGCGCTCGTGGCGCTGCCGG